>DAEF01000194.1 GCA_002495225.1 Methanoregulaceae archaeon UBA288
GCGTGTGCTTGGTCTCGTACCGGAAGGTGTTGACCACCTGGTAGAGCTTGATCGGCAGGTCCGCGTGCGACCGAACCCAGAGCGCGTACATCGGGTAGATCGCGGTCTCGCTCGTCGGCCGGAGCGCCAGCTTCACGTCGAGCGGCGAGAGCCCGCCGTGCGTGACCCAGTAGACCTCATCCTCGANNGGATCAGGAGGGGGAAGAGCGTCTCTTCGTGGTCGCGGTCGAGGAGTTCGCGGAGGAGCCCGTAGGTCCGCTTCCGGATCCCGAACCCGAACGGGTACCAGACGTAAAGTCCCTTGACCGGGTAGCGGACGTCCATGATCTCGGCCCGCCAGAGGACCTCGTTGTACCACTCGGAGAAGTCGGTCCGGGCCGGCAGGGCCCACGTGTCGTCGTCCATCAGAAACGAACCTCTATGACATCAATTGTATGATATGCGGCGTAATAAACGCCTCGACGGCGGCCGCAACAGCGACGAACGGCACCACGTACCGGACGAAGCGCCGGCCTTGCCCGCGGGCCTCGCCCGCCGCGTCCCCCTCCCCCTGGAGGAGCTCGCGGCCGAGGGCCTCGGCGAGAAGGAGCCCGAGCCCGGCCGAGACGAGAAAGGCCGGTATCTCGAGGACGCCGTGGGGCAGGATCGCGGCCAGGACGAACGTCGTCCCCACGTCGCCCCGGATGGTCTCGAGGACCCCGCCGATCACGAGCCCGTTCGAGGCGAGGACCAGCAGGGGCAGGACGCCGAAGGTCGCGCCCCCGACGAAGAGCGCGATGCAGGCGACCAGGTTGTTCAGGAAGATCTTGAGGAAGAGGATCCAGGACTGGTCCGAGAGGATCTCGCCTGCGACCTGGTCTCGGAAGCTGGCCAGGAGCTCCTGGCCGAAGGCAGGGTCCTGCCGGACGGCGAGTACCCCGCCGACAAGGGCGAGCGCGAAGAGGACGGTCGCGAAGAGTGTCGACCGCGAGAGCCGGCCGTCAAACATAGAGCAACATCCGCACCATGTCGCGTATGCCGGGCGCGAGCCCGACCACGATCATGGCGAGCACGATCAGGTGCCAGAACGAGGTGGCCGACTCCTCGCGGCGGTAGAGTTCGAGGATGTAGATCCCCGGGATCAGGACCAGCAGCTTAAGCGGAAACATCGCGAAGCCCGTCCCGGTCGCCGCGATCAGGGACGAGCCGACCACGTGCTGCTCGACGTAGCCGAGCGGGTGGAGGTCGATCCCGTACGAGGTGGCCGAGGCGTCGAGCATGTGACCAAAGATCAGCACCTGGTAGACGCGGTCGGACGCGTACTCCCAGCCGAACCCGTGGCGGAGCAGCGCCCAGAGCGCCAGGCCCGTCACCGTCGCGAGGCCCAGGATGGCGGCCGGAACCGCGAGGTCGATCGTGGTTACAGTCACGCCGTGCCAGAGGAGCAGCACGAGAACGACCGCGGCCGAGACCAGGCCGACCATGCCGTAGACCCGGACCCCGCCTTCGCCACGGAGGCGGTGGCAGAGGTAGAGCACGACCACCGCGTAGAAGAAGATCACGAAGAAGATCAGCGGTGTGATCAGGAGATACCGCCAGGGCGCCGCGAGCATGCCCGCGTCCTCGACCACGCGGGCGAGCCCGCCGAAGACGACCCACGGCAGGGTCGCGAAGAGGAGCTGCCGGTCAAAGGCGAGCCCCGTCCGCTGCATCCACCGGTAGATCAGGAAGACCGCGACGATCAGGATGAGGGCGTACGTCAGGGTATCGACGAGGGTGTAGGCCCCCCCGCCCTCAATTGGATCTATATAATATTTGTAGATGAACTCCCTGATCATTCATGATCGTAATGAGCGCAGACGAAATAAACATACTCAAAAACGGGGGCTTCGACAAATCGAAGTGGATGCAGCTCCCCCGCGACGTGGTGATCGGCCACCGCGTGCTCGAGCAGCTCCCCGCCGTCTGCGCCGATCTCGGGTTCGGACGAAGGCTCCTGCTCGTGTCGGGCCGGACGACGATGACGGTCGCCGGGACCCGGGCCCGGGAGCTCCTGGAGCCGGACTACGAGGTCGCCGTTCACCTGGTCGAGGGCTGCACGCCCGAGGAGTGCCGGCGGACCGAGGCGGCGGCACGGGCGGTCGGCGCCGATCTCCTGGTCGCGGTAGGGGGGGGGCGGGTGATCGATACCGCGAAGATCGCGAGCTACAACATCGACCGGCAGTTCGTCTCGGTCCCGACCGCCGCGTCCCACGACGGGATAGCGTCGGCCCGCGCCTCCGTCGCCGAGCCCGGGGGGGCTGCCTCGCTCCACGCCCATCCCCCTATCGCGGTTGTGGCCGACACGGGCCTGATCGCCGCCGCCCCGCACCGGCTGCTCGCCGCCGGGTGCGCCGATATCCTGGCGAACTCCACCGCGGTCCTCGACTGGCAGCTCTCGCACCGGCTCCGCTCGGAACCGGTCAGCGAGTACGCGGCCACACTCGCCCTGGTGACGGCCGAGATCCTGATGAGGAACGCGGACGCGATCCGGCCGCACCAGGAGGCCTCGGCCTGGATGGTGATCAAGGCCCTCGTCTCGTCGGGGGTCGCGATGGCGATAGCGGGTTCGTCCCGCCCGGGCTCGGGCGGCGAGCACAAGTTCGCCCACGCGCTCGAGCGGCTCGCCCCGGGCCGGGCCCTCCACGGCGAGGCCTGCGGCGTCGGGACGATCGTCTGCATGTACCTCCACGGCGGGGACTGGCGCTCCATCCGCACGGCGCTCCGGCAGATCGGGGCCCCGACCACGCCTGCCGAGCTCGGGGTCGACGACGAGGTCGCGGTCGAAGCGCTCAAGATGGCAAAGACTATCCGCCCCGAGCGCTTTACAATACTTGACGGCGGGCTGACGGACGAGTCCGCCCACGCTCTTATCCGGATGCTCTACGAGGAGTAGGTGCGCTATGGTTGGAGAGAGATCCAAGATTACCCTGATCGGAACGACCCTGGCCCGGCCCGGGCTCGAGTTCGTCTACCAGGGGGCGCTCGCCGCCTGCGACAACTGCAAGGTCCGGAAGGCCTGCAACAACCTCCGGGTGGGACGCAAGTACCGCATCCTGTCGGTCCGGAACACCCGGCACGACTGCCCGGTCCACCTGGACGGGGCCACCGCTGTCGAGTGCGTCGAGTCCCCCGTGGTCGCCCTGATCGGGGCGGACATGGCGATCGTTAACTCGCGCATCCTCTTCGAGTGCTCCTGCACGCGGACCGAGTGCAAGGCGTACGACCTCTGCCGCCCCGATGGGATCGTCGAGGGCGATCGGTACCTCGTCGGCGAGGTGCTCGGTAACCCGCCCGCCCCGTGCGAGAAGGGCCGGAGCCTGAAGCTCGTCGAGCTCCGCCCGGTCGGCTAGCGGGCGATCCGTACGAGACCGTCGGCGAGCGCGACGAGCCGCCCCCGGAGCTCGAGGGGAACGAGCCATTCCCGGGGGATCGACCCGGGGCCGTACGCGGCCCCTGCCAGCGCTCCCGCGACGGCCCCGAGGGTGTCGCTGTCGCCGCCCATGTTCACTGCCGCCTCGACCGCCCCGGCGAAGCTCGTCGTGGTCATGAAGATCGTCACGGCGGCGTGAGCGAGCTCGAGCGCGTCGAGGGACGGGACGGGCGGACGGGTCCGCCACGCGCCGAGGACGGCGAGTGTCTCGGGCTCCCGGCAGTCCGCCACGGCCGCGCGGTACGCGGCCTTTCGGTCCTGCCCGCGGCAGAGCTCGCTCGCCATCCGGTTCACGAACCCCGACGCCGCGCCTGCCACCGGGTCGTAGTGCGTGAGACGGGCCGCGGCCATGGAGACCTCCTCGACGGCGCGGCCCGCGTACACGACGCCGATCGGCGGGCCGCGCATGACCGGGCCGTTCGTCCGGCTCGCGCCGCTCTCTTCGTGGACGAGCCGTGCGGCCGTTTCGGGGATCACGCCCGCCTCGATGAGGGATAGAACCCGGGTCGAGGTCGGCCCGTAATACTCGGGGTGCTCCCGAAACCCTGCCAGAAACCGGGCGGCGAGGTCCGGGCCCGAGAACCCGCGGCACGTGACCAGCGACTCGGCGACCGCAATTGCCTGGAGGGTGTCGTCCGTCACCGCGCCGGCCGGGCGCGGGGACCGGCCGCCGGGTTCCATCCGCCGGCACCAGCGTGCGGGGCGGCCGCCGCCCTCGAACGGGGCCCCCAGGGCGTCTCCGACTGCAAGCCCGAGGAGGCAGCCCCGGGCACGTTCAGGTGCCAATATAAATACCACCCATAATTATTTCTCTGAATGAGAAAATACTACACATCGTTGAGAGGTGGCACGGTGCAAAAGGAGGAGCTGCTTCATCTGCATATGCTGATGGTGCATATCAAGAAGTTTTACGAGACTACCACGGGAGAGTCGATAGAGACGTCCCGGTACGTCGGCCTCGAGGTTTCGCCTGTGCATATCCACAAGAACAAGAAGTCCCATAAAGAGGCGCTCCTGGTCCTGGGTGAGGAGATCGTGGACCGCATGCGGGACCAGAAGCGCCAGGTCTTCGACATGGCCACGGAGCCCGGGCTTAAATCGGTCGCGGTCGAACACTAGGTGATGGAGGACCCCACTCTTTTGCGGGAGCTCGCCTCCCGGATCGCTCGAGATCCCCGCACGGACGTCCAGACCCTCAAGCGCCGTGCCGCCCGCGAGTTCGGCCTCTCGGCCGTGCCTCGCAACTCCGACATCCTCGCAGCGGCCACGCCCGAGGACTATCCGGCCGCGAGAGGCCGGCTGCTCGTCAAGCCGACCCGGACCCTCTCGGGAGTCGCGCCGGTCGCTGTCATGACCTCGCCGGCGCCCTGCCCTCACGGCCGCTGCCTCCCCTGCCCCGGCGGCCCCGACCACCCGTTCGGCTCGCCGCAGTCGTACACGGGCGAGGAGCCCGCCGCGCGGCGGGCGCGCGAGCACGACTACGACCCGTACCGCCAGGTCGCGGCCCGCCTCGGCCATTACGTCCTCCTCGGCCACCACGTGGACAAGGCCGAACTGATCGTGATGGGCGGGACGATCACGGCCCGGACCCCGGAGTACCAGGCCTGGTTCGTCGGCCGGTGCCTCGCAGCCATGAACGACCGCGGAACCGGGGGGGTCTCGGACGGGGCCGACCCCGCTGTCGAGGCCGCCCGGAACGAGACCGCGTCGGTCCGGTGCATCGCCGTGACCTTCGAGACCCGCCCCGACTGCTGTGCCCGGACCGAGATCGACCGGATGCTCGACCTGGGCGTGACCAAGGTCGAGATCGGTGTCCAGCACCTCTCGGACGAGGTTCTGGCGTTCATCCGCCGCGGGCACACGGTCGCCGAGACCGTCAGGGCGAACACCGAGCTCCGCGACGCCGGGCTCAAGGTCGGGTTCCACATGATGCCCAACCTGCCCGGCTCGTCGCTCGAGCTCGACCGGGCGGTCTACCGCCAGCTCTTTGACGACCCGCGCTTCCGCCCCGACTTCCTCAAGGTCTACCCCACCCTCGTGACGCCCGGGGCCGAGCTCGAGGCCCTCTACCGCCGGGGCGAGTACGAACCGTTCGACGAGGAGACACTCGTCGACCTCCTCGCCGAGGTCAAGGCGGGCCTTCCCGAGTACGTCCGGCTCCAGCGGGTCCAGCGCGATATCCCCGCGAAGCTGATCGTGGCAGGCTCGGTCCACGGGAACTTCCGGCAGCTCGCGGCCGAACGCCTCCGCGCGAACGGAGGGCGGTGCCGGTGCATCCGCTGCCGCGAGATCGGGCGGTGCGATCACGTCGACGCGCCTCCCCTCGTCTCGACCCTCGCCTACGACAGCTGCGGCGGCGAGGAGCGCTTCATCCAGGCGACGGCAGGCGACGCCCTGATCGGCTTCCTGCGCCTCCGCTTCCCCGGGGCGCCCTGGCGGCCCGAGCTCGAGGGGGCCGCGCTCGTCCGGGAGCTCCACGTTTACGGCGCGCAGGTCCGCATCGGCGTCGGTGCAGGGAGCGGAGAGTGGCAGCACCGCTCCTTCGGGCGCGAGCTCCTCGCCGAGGCCGGGCGCCAGGCGGTCGAGGCCGGGTACAGCGCCCTCGCTATCATGAGCGGCGTCGGGGTGCGGCCGTACTACCGGCGGCAGGGCTATATCAGGGCTGGACCGTATATGCTCCAGCGGGTCAGCTGATGCGTCCGGCCACCGTCGAGTTCCTCCGGCAGCGGTTCGGCTCCTACTACGCCTCGGCGCAGGTGCCGGCCCCGGGGGCGCTGCCGCAGCGCGAGTGGGGCTTTCTCTTCTTCTCGAGCCGCGACCCTCGCATGCGCCGGCACATCGGGTTCGGGACGCGGGACGAGCTCGTCGACTACCTGCGGACGATGGCCCCGGCGCACGCGTTCTTCTCGACGGCCTACTACGACGATCCCGCCGCGCCGACCATGGGCGCGAAGGGCTGGGCCGGCGCGGACCTGATCTTCGACCTGGACGCGGATCACATGCTCCGGCCTCCGTTTCCCCCGTACCCGGTGATGCTGGCACGTGTCAAGGAGGAGACGCGGAAGCTGCTCGACCTGTTGACGGGCGAGCTCGGCTTCGCCGAACGCGATCTCCAGGTGGTCTTTTCTGGTGGCAGGGGATACCATATCCATGTGAAGGCCCTGACCGTGCGGCAGTTCTCGAGCGCGGAGCGGCGGGAACTGATCAACTACGTTTGCGGGATCGGGCTCGACCCGGCCCTCCTCCTCCGACCGGCGACCAGCCCTGCCAGCGGCTGGCCCGGGCGCCAGCGGCGCGCCCTCGCAGGCTACCTGGACTGGCTCTCGTCGCTCGGCGAGGGCGAGGCCCTCGCCCATCTCGAGGCCGTGCCATCGATTGGAAAGGGCCTGGCACGCCGGATCTGGCAGCGGCGCGAGATCCTCGCGACGGCGACGGACACGGGGGACCGGAAAGTCCTCAGGGCCCTCCTATCCCCTGAGAACGAGGCGTGGCGGGCCCGGCTCAGAGAGGCGGGTGTCCAGGCGGACGAGCCCGTGACGACCGACATCAAGCGCCTGATCCGGGCGCCGGGGTCGCTGCACGGCGGGAGCGGTCTGCGCGTCACGATCCTCGAACCGGGCGAGCTCGATGCGTTCGACCCGCTCGCGGACGCGGTCGTCTTCGGCGACCGCGAGGTCCCGGTCGAGGTCGTGCGGGCCTGCACGGTCTCCCTCCTCGGTACAAACCTTCCCCTCGCGCCCGGCCCGGCCCGGGTGCCCGAGGCGACCGCGGTCTACCTCTGCGGCCGGGGGATGGCCGAGATCGGGGGCGATGCCACGTGAGCGAGCAGGGCGACCACTCGGCCGTGCTCGACGGGCTCCAGCTCGTGGTGGCCGGAGAGCGGGACGCCGTCGGGAGCCTGACCGCGCTTCCGCCCGACCTCTTCGTCCGGGCGGGCGAGGAGATCGTGGCTCTCCGGAAGGTCTTCTCGGTCTGCACGGACCCGATGACCGAGCCGTTCCGGACCGCTACCGAGCGGATCGACGCCCTCCAGCAGCACCTCGAGGACCTGGTGCGGATGCGGTCACAGAAGATCCTGCTGCTCGCCCTCCTCCGGGCCGAGGGCCGGCCCCTCGACCGCGAACACCAGAAGAGGATGCTCCCGGCCGAGCAGGCCCTCTACGACGACGTCCGGGGGGCCGTCGACCGCTATCGACGGGCCCTGATCGGGGGCGTCCTTCCCGCGGGGGCCGCCGGCGACGGCCCGGTCACGGCCGAGTGCGCGATCGCGGCGGCCGCGATGGACCTGTATCCCGGAACGGCCGCCGCCTCGCTCGACCTCGCGCGCGTCCTCTCGCCGGTGGAGCCGTTCCTCGGTTTCGACGGCCGGACCTACGCCCTCGAGGCCGAGGACGTGGTGACCCTGCCTCCCGAAAACGCGGCTGTCCTGCGGGAACGCAACATAATATTAAGTATATTGCCGGGCAAATGATGATGCTGTTTTCCCAAGCAGTCATGAGGGCGTATTATGAAGATGCCAACTAAATTCAGGACCTATTGTCCATTCTGTCTCACCCATCGGGAACACGAGGTCGAGCGCGTGAAGCGCGGCAAGACCACGGGTCTCCACTGGATCGACCGGCAGA
>DAEF01000033.1 GCA_002495225.1 Methanoregulaceae archaeon UBA288
TCATCACCCAGGCGCTCACCTCCGACACGATCCGGCTCGGGTCCCTCACCCCGGTCCGCGACCTCACCTTCGTGACCGACACCGTCCAGGCATTCATCCGGATGGCGGAGTGCGACAAAGCAGTCGGCCAGACCATCAATGCCGGGCGGGGGAGCGGGGTCACCATCGGGGAGCTTGCCTCGACGATCATTGCCCAGGTCAACCCGAACGCGATCGTCTCCTGCGAGGAAGAGCGGGTCCGGCCGGAGAAGAGCGAGGTCCGCGTGCTGGTCTGCGACAACGCGAAGGCCGCCCAGCTCCTGGGGTGGCAGCCGACGGTATCGCTGGAAGACGGCCTTTCGAAGACCATCGACTGGATGCGGGACCACATCGCCGGCTACAAGCCGGGTTTGTATACAGTATAGGAGACCCCGATGCAGGCAATCATTCTTGCCGGCGGGAAGGGGCGTCGCCTCTATCCCTACACCACCGTCCTCCCGAAGCCCCTCATGCCGATCGGGGATTATCCGATCCTCGAGGTGATCCTCCGGCAGCTGCAGAAGTCCGGGTTCGACGACATGGTCATCAGCACCGGATACCTGCACGGACTGATCCACGCGTACCTGGAGGGGACCGGTTGTCTCGAGGTTCCGATACGCTACAGTCACGAAGAGGAGCCCCTCGGGACGATCGCTCCCCTTCGGCTCATCGACGGTCTCGAGGAGACCTTCCTGGTGATGAACGGCGACATCCTGACGGATCTCGATTACCGCGAGCTCCTCGACTATCACCGGGAGAAGGGGGCGCTCGCGACCATCGCCACCTTCCAGCGGGACTCGAAGATCGACTTCGGCGTCCTGGAGCACGACGGCACGAACCGGATACGCAGATTCCAGGAGAAGCCCGTATACCATTTTGACGTGAGCATGGGGATCTACGTCTTCCAGCGGGAGATCTTCGAGTACATCCCGGAGACCGGACCGTTCGGATTCGATGACCTGATGTACGCGCTGACCTCGAAGAATGCGGACGTCTATAGTTACCCTTTCGATGGATACTGGCTCGATATCGGGAGGCCGGACGACTACGAGCTCTCGATCAGGGAGTTCGAGAAGCACAAGGACCGTTTCCTCCGATGAGGGTCCTCGTCACCGGTGCATCCGGTTTCACCGGGCGCCACATGGTCGATTACCTCGTCTCGCTTCCGGGCGTCCGGCCGGAGATCTTCGGGATGAGCCGATCGCCCCCGCCCGGTGCCGGCACACGGTGGGTCCAGGCCGATCTCACGGACGGCGCATCGGTCGCGCGCGTGGTGCGCGACGTTCTGCCCGACCTCGTCATCCACCTCGCTGGCCTGAACCGGGGTTCCCTCCGGCGCCTGCTCGAGGTGAACGTCATCGGTACCGAGCAGCTCCTGGACGCGGTTCTCCACGAAGCCCCCGATGCCCGTGTTCTCGTGGTCGGTTCTTCAGCAGAATACGGTTATGCTGGCGAAGCCCCCATCCCCGAGAACGCGCCTCTGCGCCCCGTGGGCCCGTACGGGATCAGTAAGGCGGCCGAGGACTTGCTCGCGAGGCGGTACCACGCTGTTCACGATCTCTCCGTCGCGGTCGCAGTCCCGTTCAACCTTGTCGGACCGGGTCTGGACGAGTCCTTCGTCAGCAGCCGGATCATCAGCCAGGCGCTGGAGATCGTACGCGGAGCGCGGTCCGCCATCGACCTGCAGGGGCTCGACTCGAAAAGAGACTTCGTCGATGTCAGGGACGCAGTGGCGGCCTACTGGCAGATCCTGACCGCCGACGGTTTTGGAGAACACATCGCCGGAGAGAAACTCAACATCGGCTCGGGAACCGTTCATTCAATAGCGGAGGTGGTGGATCTCGTTCAACGGTTCCTCGGTGCCGGGTTCGAGATCGACCTTCCAGCGGTATGCCCTCCCGATCCCGTGCCGACGCAGACTGCGGATATCAGCCGGATCAGGAGCCTTGTCGGCTGGTCGCCGCGGGTGCCGCTTGAGGCGTCGATCCGGGACATGATCGCCTGCGCACAAGCGGGATGAGCGTCGTCACAGCACCCCCATCTCGGTCAGCCGGGCGGGCAGGTACTCGTTCGTCACGAAGTCGAGCCCGCGGGCCGCGAAGGCCTGCTGCTCGGTCTTCAAACCGAGCTCGAGCTGCCGCTTGATCTGGTAGCGCCAGTACTCCGTGTCGAAGCGCGGGTCGGTCAGCTCGGACTTCAGGGCCTGCACGTCCTTGTCCGTCAGCTTGTCCGACGGCAGGTTGTAGTCCGCGATGTCGCTCGGCTGGACGCCGATGAACTGCGCGCGCGGCGTCGCGAGGAGCTCGGACATGTGCGCCGACTTGATCGAGCCGTAGGCCACCGAGGCGTAGATCCGGTACGACCAGGGGTCGCCGTCCGTGAAGACCGTCACGGGGAGGTCGAACTTGTCGCTGAGCATGTGGAGCACGCGCCGCGTCGAGCGCGCGGGCTGGCCCTTCAGGTGGACCAGGATCGCGTCGTGCTCTTCGTCGAAGCCGTTCTCCTGCAGCCGCGCGTACATGCCGCCCGTCTCGATCGCGATCACCATCTTCGCGTCGTGGTCGAGGAGCTCGAGCCCCTCGACGTTGTTCGGGATCCCGTATCCCGCCTCGCCCACGTCGTCCCGGCAGTGGATCTCCTTGACACCGCGCCGGGTCGTCTCGCGGATCCGGAGCGGCCCGAAGACCGTGGCGCCGTCCTCCTCGGGCCGGAGGTGGAAGGCCTCGCGCTGGAGCGCGGTCAGGATCTCCAGGTCCTCGATCAGGTAGTTCGACTCGTCCTGCGCGCCGAACTTGGCGCGCTTCCAGCCCTCCGAGATGTAGTAGAGCTCTCTGAGGGTCGAGGACCGGTTCTCGGCCAGCTGCTGCTTCAGAAAGCCGATCACGAAGGCCATCTTGAGGAGGTGGAGCGCGGACTTGGCCGTGTGGGCCGACCGCAAACTCTCCTTCTCGCCGTACTTCCAGACCTCGGACTCGTCGTCGAACTCGATGTTCTGCTTGGTCCGGGTCGGGAGCGCGATCGACGGCACCTCGCCGCCGTGCATCTGGTCGTACCATGCCTCCGCGATCCGCAGCAGCTCCGTCCGCGCCCGCGCGTCGAGGTCGTTTCTAGACATCCAGGTCCACCACCACTTTCTGGTGCTCGTCCACGCCGCGGAGATCGATCGTCCCGCTCCCGCTCCCCGTATACGCGGCCCGCCAGGAGCCGCCCGGCGCGAGCGGCACTTGCCAGACGCGGGTCACCAGGTCGTCGAGCGCGGTCGAGAAGTCCGGCGCGGGCACCGCGTCGTCCGCGGCGTCGCCCGACTGCTCGTAAACCTGGAGCGAAAGGTCGCGCCCCGTGTGGTTCTGGACCTCGATCTCGACCCGGCCCGCGACCGTCCGCTTCTTCGCCACGACCTTGCGCATGATCTGCCCCTCGATCGGCGAGATGTCGGGCAGGGGCCGCCCGGTCACCTCCGCGACCTTGGCCGCGAGCTCGGGCAGGATCGCGCAGACGGCCCGCGCCCGCTCCTCGGCGAGGCGCGTCCGGTCGCGGCGCGAGACGAAGATCCGGAGATCGCGCCCCAGGTCCTGAAGCGCGAGCGTGATCTCGCGCTCGATCTCGGGGATCGCGGCGATCGCGTCCTTCGACTCCGAGGTGAAGGGCACGTTCGTGGAGGCGACGTGGACCAGGATCAGGATCGGCCCCTGGGGCAGGCCCGCCTGGGAGAGCCCGTAGGCCTTCCAGTTCACCTCGGCCACGGCCCGCGTGGTCGCGCAGCCCCCCTGCTGGTAGATCAGGGGGACGCGGTTCGCAAAGCGCATCAGCTGCGCGCTCCCCTCCACGGGGAGCTTGCCGCCGTACCCGATCGCGGCCTCGACCATGAACGGGTGGCCGCCGTAGACCGCGCTCGGCCTGGTCCGCGCCGAGACGAAGTCCATCCGGTACTCGGCCGAGAGCCCGCGGATCAAAAGCTCCTCGCCGATCGGCGAGAGGCACTGCGTGGTCGGAGGCGGCGGCACCCGGACGGACTGGAGGGCCGCGAGGAGGCGCGAGACGTCGGCGCCCGAGAGGGTCTCGACCCGCGCCGTCGGCGCGAGCTCGGCCGCGGCGCAGATCTCGTCCGCGGTCTTCGCGCCCACGCGGACGAACTGTTCCACGAGGAACGGCGCGAGCTGACCCTTCGTGCCCGAGACCATCCGGGCGAGCTGCCCGAGCTCGATCCCGAGCGGGTGGGGCTTAATCGCCTTCGGCGGCACGAGCGGCTCGTCCACGACCCGCTCCGAGAGGAAGGCCTCGCCGTCGATCTCGGCGCGGATCCGGGCGTGGGGGTTCACCACGCCCGTGTACCGGAGGTACTCGACGAGCCTTTTTTTGGCCGCGAGGCTCGCGCGGAACTCGATCTCGACCCGGGTGCCGTGCGTGCGGTCCCACTCGACCTCCTCGTGGCTCAGGATCTCGGGCTCGTTCGTCTCGACCCGGATCCGGAGCTCGAACCGGTGCGCGGGCTCGCGCGCGCCCGTGCGGGTCGTGACCACTGTCGGCAGCCCCGTCGTCAGCTGCGCGTAGAGCACGGCCGCCGAGATCCCGATCCCCTGCTGGCCGCGGCTCTGCCGGATCTGGTGAAAGCGCGAGCCGTAGAGGAGCTTGCCGAAGACGAACGGGACGTTCTCGGGGACGATCCCCGGGCCGTTGTCCTCGACCGCGATCCGGAAGGTCTCGGGACCGGTCCGCCGGACCTCGATCTCGATGTCGGGGAGGACCTCGGCCTCCTCGCAGGCGTCGAGGGCGT
>DAEF01000230.1 GCA_002495225.1 Methanoregulaceae archaeon UBA288
GAGTTGTACTGCCGGATCTCCTCGACGTACCGCTCGACCTCCTCGGGGCGGGGAGTGTAGCGGTTGATCCCGAGCGCCTGCCGGACATAGTCGCCGACGAGGACCGAGAGCGCCTGCGCCGTCCCGCCTGCCGAACGGATGGGCCCGGCGTAGTAGATCTTCAGGTACTCGCTCCCGTCGTCGTTCCGGCCGAGCCCGACCTTGCCGATCCCCTCCGTGGGAGCTGCGACCACGCCCTCGGTCAGGAGCGCCATCGAGGTCCGGATGGCGTGGTCCAGGATCTCCTCGACCGAGGTCTCTCCGAAGCGGCGGGCGACGAAGTCGTCCCCGATCCGGAGCGCGGCCTCCTCGCGCGACATCTCTTTCTCGAGCTCGCGGATACGGGCCGCGACGCCCTCGATCCCGAGCAGGGACTCGACACGGTCCGCGAGGTCGTTCGCGATGGGGATCTCGACCCTCGTGGTCGGGTCGATCCCGGCTCGGCGGGCCTCCTCCGCGATCGCCATCGCTTCGGCCAGCTGGGCCTGGAGCACGTCGATATAGGCGGCCATCGCTGGGGAGACCTCGGTCATCCCGCTAGCATTGGCGGTCCGGGCTTATGGGGGTTGTTGTCAGCCGGAGCAGCTCGTCGAGCACGGCCACTGCGCCCGCCTTGTCCAGGGGCTGGTTGTCGTTGCCGCACTTGGGCGAGTAGATGCAGGACGGGCACCCGCTCTCGCAGGGGCAGTCCGCGACCAGCGCCCGCGCGGTCGCCGCGACCGCAGGGAGCAGCGCTGCCGCCGTCCTTGTCAGTCCCGCCCCGGCGGCCGCGCCGTCGTAGACGCAGATCGCCGGGCAGCCGTCGCCGTCCGCGCCGGGCGACGAGAGCCGGAGCGTGGAGAAGCCGCCGAGGTCCGCACGGTCGCAGAGGAGGTGCACGGGCAGGCACGCGATCAGTGCGTGCTCGGCCCCGTGGAGCGCCCCGGCGGGGTCGAGCCCGGCAGCCGTGAGTGCTCCGGGCAGCGAGGGCGGGAAGGCCCACCAGCAGCCCGTCGTCTCGAACGAGAGCGGGGGGAGGTCGAGCGGCAGGACCGCGAGCGTCTCGCCGTACCGCCGGACCCGGTACCCGGGGAACTCCTGCGTGACCCTCACTTCGCCGGCGCGGACCGTGAGCGTTCCGTGGCGGTGCTCACGGTCCACGGCGCCCGGCGCGATCTCGGTCGAGAAGAGGGGCGCCGTCTGGTAGTCGACCTCGACCGGCTCGGCCGTGCACTCCCGGGCCTCGAGGTCCATGGCCGTGACCCGGTAGGTCGCGGCCTGGTGGAGCAGGACCGCCCCGGGGTGGGCCTCCCGGTATGCGTGGTCCCGGTCCAGGGTCTCGAGGAGGTGGCCGTCCGCGACCACGCTGAACCGGTCGTCCAAGCCTCCGGCGAGCTCGACCGCGGCGACGGCCCGGCCCGGACCGCAGTAGACGTGCCCGAAGGGTGTGGCGCGCAGGAGGTGGTGGTCGGCGAGCGGCCCGAGGAGGTCCTCGAACCCGTCCCCGAAGAGGGCCCGGTCCGAAGTGGTCAGGGGAAGTTCCGCGGCCGCGCAGAGGAGGTGGCCTGCGAGGACGTTGGGGTTCGCCGGGTCGAGGCAGGCGTGCTCGTGAGGGCGGCCGAAGAACGCGGAAGGGTGACGCATGTAGTACTGATCGAGCGGCCCCTCGTTCGCGACAAGGACCGCGAGGCTCGCCCCGCCCGTTCGTCCGGCCCGCCCTGCCTGCTGCCATGTCGCGGAGATCGAGCCGGGATACCCGGCGATCACGACCGCGTCGAGCCCGCCCACGTCGATCCCGAGTTCGAGCGCGTTCGTCGTCACCACGCCGCGGAGCCGTCCCTCTTTCAGACCGCGCTCGATCGCCCTCCGTTCCTCCGCGAGGTATCCCGCACGGTAGGTCGCCACGAGCTCCGGTTCCGCGACAACCTCGCGGGCCCAGGCCCCGATCAGCTCGGCGCTCTTGCGGGAGGGGGCGAAACAGAGGGTCTGGAGGCCGTTCTCTACGCACCCGGTGAAGAGCCGCCTCGCGTCGGTGAGGGTCGAGCGCTCACCGGCCGCGGACGGGTTGTAGAGGACGAACTCGCCGGGGCCGCGGGGCGCGCCGCTCTCGTCGATCAGCACGGCCGGGCGGCCCGTCAGGATCCCGGTGAACTCGGTCGGGTTCGCGAGGGTCGCGGTCGAGACGACGAAGACGGGGTCGCCGCCGTGGTGACGGCAGACCCGCTGGAGCCGTCGCAGGAGGAGAGCGATGTTCGCGCCGAAGACCCCCCGGTACCGGTGAGCCTCGTCCACGACCACGACCTGGAGGCCGGCGAGGAACCGGTGCCACTTCGCATGCCAGGGGAGGACCTGGTGGAGTTCGTACGGGTTCGAGAGGACGATCCGGGACCGGTTCCGGATGCCGGGCCGGAGCGATGCGGGGGTGTCTCCGTCGTAGACGGCCGGGCCGAGGGCGAGCCCGGTGGCGGCCTCGATCTCCTGAAGGACCCGGAGCTGGTCGTTCGCCAGCGCCTTGGTCGGGTAGAGGTAGAGCGCTGTCGCCCTCCCGTCGAGGGCGAGCCGCTCGAGCACGGGGAGGGTGAAGGCCAGCGTCTTGCCCGACGCCGTAGGGGTGGTCAGTACGAGATCGCGTCCCTCGCGAACCGTGTCGAGTGCCCGGGCCTGGTGCGTGTAGAGCCGGATCCCTTCCCGGGCGAGCCATCCCGAGAGCGGCGGGGGGAGCGGACGGGCCGGCTCCGCGTATTCCGCCGTTCGCGCGGGGATCCGCTCGACATGGGCGATGCAGGACGCCGGGGCGTCCCGCCGGATCGCCGCCGCGGCGCCCTCAGCTCCCATGGCAGACCTCGCGGAGGCGGGTGACGAGCCTGACCATGGAGACCAGGTCCTCGCGGTTGTGGGAGAGGATCGGCACCAGCGGCCCCGGGTTGCCGGTGCGGTAATACTCTGTGTAGAACTCGGGGACCATCGCCGACGGCAAATCGTCCGACCGCTCGTGGCCGAGAACCCCGGTTTCGATGGTGCAGAGGCGGCAGTCCGGGAGCCCCTCCCGCCAGAGCCGTCGGGAAATGGGCAGCAGGTCGATATGGTGCGTCGGCACGGTGTGGTCGAGGCCGTAGTACGCGGCCCGCTCAGCGAGGTACGGGACGTCGAAGGACCGGCCGTTGAAACTGACGAGGAGCCCGCCCCGCCCGAGAGATGCGAGGGCAGCCGCGAGCGCGCTCCGCTCGTGGGCCGGGTCGCGGACCAGGTGCTGCTCGACCTCGATCCGATTGTTACGGAGCCGGGCGATGCCGAAGAGGATGACCGGCCGGGAGAAGAGCCCGAGGGTCTCGAGGTCGAAGTAGACGTGCTCGGTCTCGTCGTGGAGTTCTGTCGCGAGAAAGACGTCGGGGTGGGATCGGCCCCGCCGATCGGCGCAGAACCGCGCGATCCGGGCCGGGTCGCCGCTGGCGAGAGCGTCGAGCGCCCGCCGGGCTGCCGGAGCGAGCCGGCGGTGCCAGACGAGGTCGTCGAGGGCGCCGTACCCGCGCCGGGCCAGGCGCGATTCGAGCGCGGGGCCGACTCCGTGGACCAGGCGAAGGTCCCGGTGGAGGAGTTCGAGGGCCGCGTCGGGACGGGGCGCCGGGCCGGGCGCAGGTTCGGACGAGGAGACGACCCAGGAGGGGCCGAGCGGCCCGTCCTCCCACTCTCCCGGGACAGCCTCCTCCACGGGGACACCGTCGTACTCTTCGAGAAGTTCCGCGAGGAGGGCGCGGGCACGGCCGTGTTCGCTCGAGAAGATGTGGCGGTCGACGAAGCTCGCACGGAAGATGTTGTCGTTGCCGACGATGGTGTACTCACGGTTCCGGTCTATCGTCTCCCTGAGCCGTGTCGCGACACTCTCGAGCGGTGCGCCCACCATCTATACTGAGCTCTGTTCGGCCGGTGGTATTGAATCTTCAGGTTGCGGTGTGAAAGTGAATTTTCCCGCCTTCCGACTCCCCAGGACACATTTTTTGCTGTCCCCGACAACATAATCCGCCATGTTATCACCCCTCGCTGACCTGCTCGAGGCACGCGGCCCGATCCGCTCCGTCGGCGTGGTCGGGATGGGCTATGTCGGGATCCCGGCAGCGGTTCTCTTCGCCCACTCGCCCGGGATCGAGCAGGTGCTCGGTTTTCAGCGCGACTCGCCCTCGTCGGGATACAAGATCGAGATGCTGAACCGGGGGGAGAGCCCGCTCAAGGGGGAAGAGCCCGATCTCGAACCCCTGCTCGCCGAGGCCGTCAACAAGGGACGGTTTACCTGCACGTCGGACTTCGCGCGCGTCGCCGAGTGCGACGCGGTCGCGCTCGCGATCCAGACCCCGTTCGCAGACCCGAAGGACCTGCTCCCCGACTTCGGCCCGCTCTTCGACGGTGTCCGCCGGGTCGGCGAGCACCTCACCCCGGGCACCCTGGTCGTGCTCGAGTCCACGATCACGCCGGGCACGACCGTCGGCCCCGCCAGGGAGCTCCTCGAAGAGGCCTCGGGGCTGCGGGCCGGCATCGACTTCGCCCTCGCCCACGCACCGGAGCGGGTGATGGTCGGCCGCCTCATCAGGAATATACGCGAGCACGACCGGATCGTCGGCGGGATCGACGCCCCGTCGACGGCCCGGGCGATCGAGCTGTACAGGCCCGTCCTGACCTCCGGCCGGATCGTACCGATGACCGCCACTGCGGCCGAAGCGACCAAGACCGCCGAGAATACCTTCCGGGACCTCCAGATCGCGGCCGTCAACCAGCTCGCCCTCTACTGCGAGGCGATGGGGATCA
>DAEF01000076.1 GCA_002495225.1 Methanoregulaceae archaeon UBA288
CTCGTCAACTACTACGAGAGCGAGGACCGGCGCGCCGTCCACATCAACCCCTACCACGTCATCGCGGCAGCAGTCGTGATCGGCGCGATCGTGCTCGTGCTGAACATCGTCCTCTGAGTTCCGTCCCGGTGGCGGCCGACACCCCGGCTCGCACCGGGGCTGCCCGCCACCACTCTGCTCGACTGCCATGCTGCCCGGACTGATCGACCTCTTCCTGCACCTCGACCAGAACCTGCCGCTCGTGATCGAGCAGTACGGCGTCGCCACGTACCTCCTTCTCTTCGCGATCATCTTTTTCGAGACCGGGCTCGTCGTGATGCCGTTTCTTCCCGGCGACTCGCTCCTCTTCGTCGCCGGCGTGGTGGCGGCCGCAGGCCACCTGGACCCGTTCCTGCTGCTGGCCGTCTTCATCGCCGGCGCGATCCTCGGGGACACGGCCAATTACTGGATCGGCAACTACCTCGGCCTGCGGGTCTTTCAGCGCCGGTTTCCCGAGATCATCCGGCAGGAGTACATCGACCGCACCTACGGCTTCTTCGAACGCTACGGGGGTCTCGCGATCTTCATCGCCCGCTTCGTCCCGCTCGTGCGGACCTTCGCGCCCTTCCTCGCGGGCGTCGGGACCATGTGCTACAGGCGGTTTCTGCTCTACAACGTCCTCGGGGCTGTCGCCTGGTCCGTCGTGCTCGTGGGCGGGGGCTACTTCCTCGGCACGGTTCCGGTCGTGAACCAGCACCTGAACCTGCTGATCTATGCGGTCATGGCCCTCACGGCCATCTCGGTCCTGTACATTCTCTACCGGGTCGCCCACGGGTACCTCCGGCGCCGCACGGTCTGATCGCGCCCGCCCGTCCGCGTCCTATCCAAATATATTAACGGTCCTGCGGAGCACCTGTACTCCGGAGGGATGGATGACACCGCCCGTTCTCACTAAGTATCACACGTATCTCGTCATTGCGCTGGTGGCGCTCTTCACCATCTTCGCATTCTGGATCCGGATGATCCCGGCCATGCAGATCGGGGGTCAGGACATCCTCTCGTTCGTCGGCTCCGACGACCCGCTCTACAACCTGCGCCAGGTCGAGCTCATGCTCGCCAACTTCCCGACCTACGCCTGGTGGGAGCCGATGACCCTCTTCCCCTACGGGACCGATCTCTACTGGGGGCCGCTGACCACCTACGTCGCCGCGACCCTCTGCCTCATCACGGGAGCGGCCACGCGCCCCGAGATCATCTTCGCGTCCCTCACGGTCCCGCCCCTGATGGGTGCGGCCATGGTGCCCGTGATGTACCTGCTCGGCCGGCGGCTCTCGGACTGGAAAGGCGGGCTCGTGGCGGCCGGCCTGATCGCGGTCATCGCCGGGCAGTACTTCTTCCGCTCCCTCTTCGGGTACTTCGACCACCACATCACCGAGACCCTCACCTCGACCATCTTCTGCCTGGTCTATATCGTCGTGGTCCGGTACGCGCTCGACCACGAGGTCTCGCTGGCGAGCTTCGAGAGCCTGAAGCGGCCCGCGCTGCTCGCGGCCGGCGCAGGCGTCGCGTACTTCGTCGGGCTCGTGGCCATGCCGACGATGATCCTCTTCGCGATGATCGTCGCGATCTACACGCTGGCCCAGTTCCTCTACGACGCCTACCGCGGGCGTTCGAGCGACGCGCTCCTGGTGATCAACGGGGTCACGTTCGCCGTCGCGCTCGTTCTGCTGCTTATCTTCGGCCTGAAGAACACGGGCATCGACCTCTCTGCCTACACGATCGGCCACGTGATCGCGTACCTGGGCGTGATCGGCGGGACGGCGATCCTCTGGGGGCTCGCCCGGCACCTCCGGGGACGCCCCTGGTATTATTTCCCGGGCGCGCTCGCGGGCGTCGGCGTCGTGATCGGGATCATCCTCTTCGTCGCGCTTCCCGACGTCTACAACATCCTCATCGGGAGTTTCGGAGCGTTCTTCGGTCAGTACGACGTGACGAACACGGTGCAGGAGGCGCGCGGCTGGTCGTCTTCGGCCGCCTGGGCCACGTTCCAGTTCGGGCTCGTGCTGATGCTCGCAGGCTTCGGCGTGCTCGCCTACCGGATCTGGCGCGAGCACCGCGCCGACCACCTCTTTGTCTTCGTCTGGTCCGCGATCATCCTCCTCTCGACGGTCCAGCACGTCCGGTACGAGTACTATCTCGCCGTCAACATCGCCCTGCTGGCCGGGATCGTCGTCTCCTTCGCGTTCGAACTCGGCGGGCGGGACCTCGCGGGGCTGGTCGGCCTCGGCCAGAGACCGGCGAAACCCGCACCCGAACCCGCGCCCCTGCCGGCTGCGGAGCCCGAGCGGAAAGCCGGGAAAAAGGGCAAGAAGGCGACGGCGACACAGAAGCAGTCGACCGGCAAGCAGCGCTCCCACGGCTCGCACCCGTCCAACAGCATCGCGGGGGCCGCCGCCGTCCTCGTCCTGCTGCTGGCGACCCTCCTCTTCGCCTACCTATCGGTCATGCCGGTCGACCTCGACGGTGACGGCCAGTCCGACTTCTCGACCTCGTACTCGACCGCGAGCCTGCAGGTCAACCGGATGAACCCGGACTGGAAGGAGTCGCTCGAGTGGATGAAGGACGGCACGCCTGCCACCGGGATGGACATGAAGACGGTATACGCGAAGGACGGCTTCGTCTACCCGGACGAGGCCTACGGCGTGATGTCCTGGTGGGACTACGGCCACATGATCACCTACATCGCCGAGCGGATCCCGAACTCGAACCCGTTCCAGCAGGGCGTCGCCGGCCCGGACGGTGCCGCCGCGTACTTCGTCTCCACGAACGAGACCGAGTCGAACCGCATCCTGGACGTGAAGCAGACCCGGTACGTGGTGACGGACATCGAGATGGCCGTCACGAAGTTCTGGGCTATGACGACCTGGTACAACACCACGGCCCAGACCGACCCGTACCAGAAAACAATGTACATCCGGAACCAGCAGAACACGAACGTGCTCGAACCGGTCACGATGAACATCCAGCCCTACTACGAGACCATGGTCGCCCGGCTCCACTCGTTCGACGGGTCGGAGACGACGCCACAGACGGCCTACTACGTCGAGTACCAGGACCCGTCAGTGGCCAAGACATCGCTCCCGCTGATCACCCGGGCCGAGTCCACGAACGCGACGGACGCGGTCCAGCGGGCGGCGGCGTACAATGCCCGTGCCGGCACCGGCCTGCACGCGATCGCCGCGGGCGTCCAGCCGAACCAGCCTGTCGAGACCGTGCCGGCGCTCGGCCACTACCGGCTCGTCCACGAGTCCCCCTCGAACGCGGGAGGGATCGCGGTCAAGTACGTCAAGGTCTTCGAGTACGTCAAGGGCGCCCGCCTCCGCGGCGAGGGGACGATCGAGGTCCCGGTCGTCACGAACACGGGCAGAGCCTTTACCTGGCGCGCCACCGCGGTGAACGGCGAGTTCGTGCTGCCGTACGCGACGGGCGGCAGCACCGACGGTGTCCGCACGACCGGGCCGTACCGGCTTCTCTCGACGGGCCGGACAGTCGAGGTCTCCGAGGCAGCGGTCCAGTCGGGCAGCGCCCTCTGACCCCCCTTTTTCTCCTGCTTCCCCCAGCACAAGGGGTATAACCATTCGTGCCGAGATCATGATCGGATGTTGAATCGTTCCCTCCGGTTCGCGCCCGTCGTCCTCGTCCTCGCGCTCACCCTCACCGCAGGCTGCACAGGCGTCCAGTCCTCGGCGTCGAACGCGACATCGGCTTACACGGACCTCCCGGTGGAGGAGTTCAAGCGCATGGTCGACGAGTCCCGGGCCGTTCCCGGCGAAACGACGATCCTGGACGTCAGGACTTCGACGGAGTTCGAGCGCGAGCGCCTGCGGGATGCCGTGAACCTCGATGTCTCGCTCGGAGTATTCCGTGACCGGATCGCCCGCTTCGACCACGAGAAGACCTTCCTGGTCTATGACCAGAGTGGCCCTCGTTCTGCCCGTGCTGCGCAGCTCCTGAGCGAGCTCGGCTTCGCGCATGTCTACACCCTGCGGGGTGGAATTGCGAGGT
>DAEF01000069.1 GCA_002495225.1 Methanoregulaceae archaeon UBA288
CGAAGAGGAGCAGGCTCATCTGGAACTCGATCGAACTCAGGATCGACTCAGACGCCAAGCATTCCCACCATCCTTCGCCGGGCAGGTCCGCTCCATACTTTCGAAATCCGGAGGCCTGCCGAACACATGCCATCGAATTGAGTGTTTGATGGATTAATCCGTTTCCCACCATCGACCCTTTCGAAGGGTCTCATCACCGGCATATTCGGGCTTGGCGAGCCAGGCCACGACGGGAGGATCCGCAGCGGTCCCTGCAGGCCGGTTCCGTGCCATCGAACCGAAACGAGCCCTCCCCTCTCGACGGGGGAACGGTTATTGGCCTATCCGAGCCCACGCATGGTATGGCTATCACGGTCTACCCCGTCACCGGCCTCCCGCTCATCGAGCCCGGCGACGACCTGCCCGCCCTTATCACGGAGCGTTTCGAGATCGACGATGGCGACGTGCTCTGCCTCGCTTCCTCGGTCTACTCGAAGGCGCACGGACACCTCCGCGATCTGCGGGAGATCGTCCCCTCGCCCCGCGCGGTCGCGATCGCCGGGCGGACCGGCGAGGACCCGCGGTTCATCCAGGTGGTGCTCGACCAGTCCGAGGAACTCCTGCTCGAGTATCCCTTCGTCCTCTCGGTCCTGTCCCACGGCCACATCGGCGTGCGTGCAGGCGTCGACCAGAGCAACGTCGCGGGGGATCAGGTGATAGTGCTCCCGCCCGACCCCATGGGGGCGGCCGAGGAGCTCCGGGGGGCCATCGAGGCGAAGACCGGGCGACGGATCGGCGTGATCGTGACCGACACCTGCGGCCGGGCCTTCCGCCGCGGGCAGACCGGGCACGCGATCGGCTGGGCGGGCCTCACGGCGATCCGCGACTTCCGCGGCGATTCGGACCTCTTCGGCCACGAGCTCAAGATCACGGAAGAGGCCGTCGTGGACGAGTGCGCCGGGTTCGCGAACCTGGTCATGGGCGAGAGCAATGCGGGTGTGCCGGCCGTGGTGATCCGCGGCCTGCCGCCGTGGAGGGGACACGACGACCTCTACTGGCACGAGGGTGAGGACCTCATCCGGGCTGCCCTCTGTGCACACAGTCCCGTCGAACCCCTGCGCTGAAGGCCACGATCGTGGGGTCACCGGGCCTCGCCGGCAGCTGAGGGGAATCGTGAGTGAGACCGCCGGGTCCCGGATGGATGCGGCTCAGCCGGCTCAATAGACTGCATCACCCCTCCCACGAGCCGGAGAAGCCGGCCGAACTCCTCGACCTTCCGGCCAGCAGGTCAGACGTCGTTAAATGGTTCGAGCGGGATCAGGTCCTGCGGCTGGCGGCGGGCGAAGAGCGAGCGGAGTCGGGCCGCGCACTGCGCGACGGCCGACCGTGTCTGCTGTCGGCGCACGCGCTTGCGTCTCAGTGATGCGGAGTTCATGGTTCTGGTCACCCTCCTGGCGCTATATCGCGCCGGGCACGGTGCGCCGGCGGCAGCACCGTACAATCCTCGCCATAAGGGGATATGAAGGGACGACAATGCGGGGCGAAAGTGAACCCGGGTCGGGGCGTGCGGAAAAGAGTGATTCAGACCCGGTGCATCAGCACGATCTCGATACTCGAGACGTTCATGGGACCCCCGTCCGTCTCGATCTCCTCGGTCGATGTCCGGATCTCCTTCTTCGTAATCCCCTGGAGGAACCGGTTCAGCGCGATCTCGGCCGTATCGACTGCACGGGAGATTGCCTTGCCCCGGGCCTTGATCGCGACCTCGTCCGCTCCGTTCGAGAACTGGGTCACCACGGCGAGCACATAGTTCATCACTGGTTTGTTGCCGACGTACACTGTGTTGTCGTTGCTCACGGCGTGCTCCTCCGTCTCAGATGTACTTCTTCTGCGCGATCAGCTCCGCGTTCAGGATCGAGGCGCCCGCGGCGCCCCGGATCGTGTTGTGGCCGAGCGCGATGAAGCGCAGGCCCGGTCGGACCCGTCCCACCGAGACGGTCATGCCCCCGCCGCGCATCCGGTCAAGGCGCGGTTGGGGACGGTTCGGCTCGTCGAAGAGCCTGATTGCCGGTTGGGGCTGGGTCGGGAGCCCCGAGATCGGCGGTTGCCACGACCGGAACGCCTCCCGCACAACGTCTGGCGAGGCATCGATATCCGCCCAGATCGCCATCGTGTGTCCGTCGATCACCGGCACGCGGTGGCACGAGGCAGAGACACGGAACGGGGCCGGCGTGACCGAGGAGCCGTCGAACGATCCCATGATCTTGAGGGTCTCGTTCTCCATCTTCTCTTCCTCGCCCCCGATGTAGGGGACGACGTTGTCGTAGATCGCCATCGCGGGAACGCCCGCGAAGCCCGCGCCCGAGATGGCCTGCATCGTCGAGACCCGGAGGTCGGTGAAGCCGAACTTCCGGAGCGGGGCGAGCCCCATGGTGAATATGATGGTCGAGCAATTCGGATTCGTCACGATGAAGCCGTCGCTGCCGCGGTCGCGCTGGAGGTCGATCAGCCCGAGATGCTCGGGGTTCACCTCCGGGACGACGAGCGGGACGTCTGCCTCCATCCGGTGGGTCGACGCGTTCGTGCAGACTGCGAGCCCGCTCTTCGCACAGGCCGTCTCGATCTCTCCAGCCACATCCGCTGGCAGGGCCGAGAAGACGAGGTCGCACTCGCCCAGGCTCTTCGGATCCGTGGGGGCGACGACCAGGTCGCCGACGGCGTCGGGGAAGGGGGCGTCGAGCCGCCAGTCGACGACGTCGCTGTAGCGCCGGCCCGCGCTCCGGCCCGAGGCGGTCAGGGTGGTGAGGGAGAACCACGGATGTGCTGCCAGGAGCTGGACGAAGCGCTGACCAACAGCGCCTGTCGCTCCGAGTACTCCGACGTTGATCATGGATGATCAAATAATCGCGCCGCACCTATTAAATCGTTTGATATTCTCGCGCAGAAACAGACGAACGGCCGTCAACGGTCGGTTTTTCCAGGGAAACGGCCCACGGTTCGATTCTCTCGTCGATCGGGCAGGGGCGTCCCCAGAAAGGCTATTAATTCACGGCCGAAATATGATCTGAAAGAACCGTCTGCGATGGGCGGGGCGGATTTCACCACAATGAGGATTTTGCGGGTCGCAAGCGACCTCTACCCGGCTGTCGTGGGCGGATACGGTATTCACGTCCACGAGATGTCCAGGATGCAGGCCGAAAGAGGGCACGACGTGACCGTGCTGACCGCGAATACGAACGATATGCCCGAAGAGGAATGGGTCGACGGGTACCGCGTGCTCAGGTTCAACCACTCGATCAAGATGGTCGGGAACACGATCAGCCCGACCCTCTTCTTCCGGCTTATGGAGATGCGGCACGATTACGACGTGATCCACGCCCATTCCCACCTCTTCTTCCCCACGAACGTCTGCGCGCTCGTCAAGAAGTACGGTTCGGCGCCGCTCGTGATCACGAACCACGGGATCATGTCTGCCTCGGCCCCCCACTGGCTCAATATCGGGTACATGAGCACGCTCGGGCGCTGGACCCTGAACGCGGCCGACCGCGTCATCTGCTATACCCCGGTCGAGCGGGA
>DAEF01000157.1 GCA_002495225.1 Methanoregulaceae archaeon UBA288
GTAGTTCTCGATCGCCCAGGACTCGAGGGCCTGCCCCCCGATCGTGGTCGCGACGACCTGGGCGCTGAGCCCCTTTCGTGCACAGTACACCCCGGCCGTCAGGCCGGCAGGCCCGGCCCCGACGATCAAAACATCGACGACGTCCGCCCCCCGGTCCTCCCCGAAGAGCTCGGAGAGCCGCCGGGTGTCGAACCCGACGATCACCTCGTCGTCGACCATCGTGACGGGGACGCCGTACTGTTTCGATCGCTCGATCATCTCGCGGGCGGCCTCCCGGTCCCGCCCGACATTGATCGCCCGGTAGGCGACCCCGCGCCGTTCGAGAAAAGCCTTGACCATCCGGCAGTAGGGGCAGCTGTCCGTATAGTAGACGACGACGTTCGGCATCGAGAGGAAGTTCATCCGGTTCGTATTTAAAAGATGGCCCGGTCGATCAGCCGGAGCAGTCCATGGAACCATGAGACCCGGAATCCTCGCGGGGCACCCCACTGCGACCGTTGCGAGGCCCCGTGGGGCAGGAACCGGGGGGAGGAACGCAAACGGGTTCACGACCATCACCTCTTTCGATCAGGCACGGGTCCAGCGGTGCGGGGACGTGAAGGCACTACGACACCCCGCGCCGCAGGGAGGTCGGCGCCCCCGGGCTCTCCCGAGAGTCGTGGTGTCGTGCCGCACGTTCATGAGATCCGGCGTCCAGACACTCTGCATGGTCCGCACCCTGATCCTCCACGATCGCCAGGCCGCCGGGAGCGCCGTGCTCCTCGCGCAGGTACTCGGGCCAGCCATGACCGCGCCCCTCACGCCCCCGCCCGGAGACTGGACCGACGCACTCGCGTGCGTCCTGGTCCTCGCGCCCGCGGGTCTCCCCGGGGGCGGGCTCGCCCGGCTCGCCCGGCAGGTTCCCGCTCACCTCCCGGTCGCGGTCTGGCTCCTTTCGGCAGATGGGGCCGAGGAAAAACTGCGGGCCGCCGCCGGGGCCTTCGGCGACCGGCTCGTCTTTGCCGGGACCGTGCCGGCGGACCCGGTCGCGCTCGCCGACGCGGCGGTCGCTCTCCGGCGGCGACTCTTTCGTGACGCCTCGGAGATGCCCGGTGCCGAGCTCCGCGCCCTGGTCATGGAAGAGCTCGCCGCCCGGAGCACGTGCACCCTCTGCACCGGGCACGGCGACGCGGTGCGGGCGACGCCGATCGAATACTTACTCCTCGACGACCGGCTCTACCTCTTCTCGGAAGGCGGCGAGAAGTTCGCTCACCTCATCGCGAACCCCTCCGTCTCGGTCGCAGTCTACGACCCGTTCGTCTCGATGAGCACGCTCTTCGGGCTTCAGCTCACGGGTGTGGCAACACCCGTGGAGGCCTGGTCCGACGAGTACGCGCGGGCCCTCACCGCGAAGGGGCTCGCGCCCGAGCGGGTGCTGGCTCTCCCGGTCCTGATTCACCAGGTCCGCATCGACCTCGACGGGGCCGAGCTCGTCTCGTCGGAGGCGCAGCGGCGGGGATACGCGGCCCGGCAGCGGCTCCGCTTTTAGCTGAAGTCGAGCACCTCGGGCACGAGGGTCTGGAGGTCGAGCACGACCGCGCGGGCCGGGGTCGGGTTGACGTTCATCTGCTTCTGGAACGCGGTCTGAGACTGCCATGCCCCGGCGTTCACCCCGAGCACCCCGCGGTACTGGCAGAGGCCCAGGATGTGGACGTGGCCCGTCAGCAGCACCTCGGGCACGGGATCGATCAGGTGCCGGTCGAGCTTGGCGGCCGCGAGGGGGGTACGCCGCCCGTAACTCGGGGCCAGGTGGCGCCGCCGGAGCATCTCCTCCATCATCTCCCCCGGCCTCTCGTACGTGGCCCCGGGGATGAGCGAGATCAGGTCGTCCATCGCCCGGCCGTGATACATCAGGATCCGGACGCCCTGGAGAGAGACGAGGGCCGGGTTCTCGACGAGCGTGCAGTTCTCGGGGAGATGGGCTGCGAACCGCTCGGGAAGGGCGGGCTGCGGCTCGGCCCCGCGGACCACGTCGTGGTTGCCGGGAGCGGCCACGATCCGCAGGTGGGCGGGCAGGTCCCCGAGCATCCGGCCGAACTCGGCGTACTGCTCGTCGATGTTCGAGATCACCAGCTCCTGCTCCTGGCCCGGGTAGACGCCGATCCCGTCCACGAGGTCCCCCGCGATCAGCAGGTACCCGATCTCGTCGCTCTCGTGAAGCCAGCCGGCGAACCGGTCCCAGGCCTCGGGCAGGAACGTGTTCGAGCCGACGTGGACGTCGGAGATCAGGACGGCTTTGCCCGGCTCCTTCGAGAGGAACGGCGCGTGGCTGACCGGGACCTCGGGCCGGAGGATCTGCTCGCCGTAAAAGAGCGACCCCTCGTCCGAGAGCTTGCCGCGCACCCCGACCACCTCGTCCGGCACGAGTCGCTCGGCCTGGTCGAAATCTGGCCGGTTCTTGTTGAAGAGGACGGGGATCACGCCGGTCGGGTCCTCGAGCTGGACGATCCTGTGCCCCTTCGCGGTCCCCCGCCCCTCGATGACCATCCCGATGATCGTGCACTCCTGCTGCCGGTACCGGCTCGACCTGACCAGGGCCTCGATCGGCATCGCGTGGACGCGGGACCGGACGAGTCCCCCGAGGCGCGTGTACCGGTCGCGGAAGTAATGGACGTAGTCCTGGACCGAGGTGATCGGGTCGGACGAGCCGGCGGCTCCGGCCAGCACCTCGAGCGGGTCCGAGAGGAACCGGACCCCGTCCCTCTCGGGCCGGATCGACGGGATCGCAGCGCGCGAGACCACGACCACGTCGTCGGGGGTCTCGCGGAGGATGCGGTCGACGAGTCCCGGGTCGTTCTGCTCCCGGATCCAGGCCACCACCTCGGGGTGGACCTGCCGCTTGGCCGAGAGGAACCGCTGAACGATCTCTGCGGACTCGAGCATCGGATCCCCGTTGGGCCTGGCGGGAGATAGGTTATCCGCTACCTTTAAGAACGGCTTCGAAGCAACCCTTCAGGAACATGGGGGCATCCAGACCGGACCCGACCATCCTCGAGCGGTTGCGCGACCCTGACGACCGGTGGGCCGGCATCGCCCGGGACCTGATCTGGGTCGTCGGCGTGGTCGGCCTGATCGCGCTCACGCTCTTCCTCGTCTCGGGGACATGGCCGGCGGTGGTCACGATCGAGTCCGGGAGCATGGTCCCGAACATGAACGTCGGCGACCTGGTCCTCGTCGTCGCGGCCGACCGATACGGCACCCTCACGACCTCGGAAGAGGGAGCCCAGACGGGGTACGGCAGGTTCAACCCCCACCCCAGCAGCGCGGGAGACCCGGTGCACGGCGACGTGATCGTCTACCGGCC
>DAEF01000215.1 GCA_002495225.1 Methanoregulaceae archaeon UBA288
CGACGAGCCCGAGTCCGGGGTCGACATCGAGAACATCTCCCTGATCGGAAACGCGATCGCCCACCTGCTCGAGAAGGACCAGCACATCATGAAACGGCACAAGAGCGGACTGATCATCACGCACACGGGCTACATCCTCGACTACATCGACGCCGACGTCGGCCATGTCCTCTGTGACGGCGTCTTCAAGTGCCACGGCAATCCGCGCGAGATCCTCAAGTCGATCAAGACCCACGGGTACCAGGAGTGTGTGGAATGCCAGCGCCTGTAGGAGAGTTGATCGACTTATCCGCCGAAGACCGGGGCCGCCTCGAGCTCGCCGGGCTCGATATCGGGGAGACCGAGCGCTCGGGCTCGTTCTTCCAGGTCGACCAGGAAATCCGGCACGCCCACTCGGGGACCGAGGGGATCGAGGTGCTGCCGATCGCCGAGGCCCTGCAGAAGTACGACTGGCTCAAGGACTATTACTGGAAGGCAGTGGACCGGGACACGGACAAATTCACCCGGTACGTGGCGAAGCAGGAGGTCCAGCGGGGCTTTGCGATCATCGCGCGGAAGGGGGCGAAGGCGGTCTACCCGCTCCAGGCCTGCCTCTACCTCGCCGGCGCGAAGGTTCAGTACGTCCACAACATCGTGATCGCCGAGGAGGGAGCCGAGCTCCACCTGATCTCGGGCTGCGTCTCGGGCTCGGACACCCGGGGCGGGTCGCACATCGGCGTCACCGAGACCTACGTCGGCAAGAACGCCCGCGTCACCTCGACCATGATCCACAACTGGTCCGAGTCGATCTCGGTCTTCCCCCGGTCGGCCTCGATCATCGAGGAGGGGGGCGTCTTCCTCTCGAACTACGTCTGCATGCAGCCCGTCCGGCACATCGACATGAACCCGATCGCGACCCTGGCGGGAGCGAACGCAGTCGCACGGTTTTCCTCGGTCGTGGTGGGGACGCCGGGCTCGAAACTGGACCTGGGATCGCGAGTGATCCTCGCGGCGCCGGGGACATCGGCCGAGATCGTCAGCCGCACGATCACGCGCGGGGGGACGATCATCAGCCGCGGCGAGATCCGGGGCGAGGTCCCGGGCACCAGGGGGCACATCGAGTGCAAGGGCCTGATCCTGGAGGACGGCCTGATCCACGCGATCCCCGAGATCGCGGGATACGTGGTCGACACCGAGCTCTCGCACGAGGCCGCGGTCGGCCGGATCGCGCGGGACGAGATCGAATACCTGATGTCGCGCGGGCTCGACGAGGAGACCGCGACCGCAACGATTATCCGGGGGTTCCTCGATGTAAAGATCCGGGGGCTCCCGGAGATGCTCCAGCGGCAGATCGACGGTGCGATCGACGCCGCGGAGTCCGGGTTCTAGGAATGCCGGTTGATCCGTACAGGTCCATGCGCCACGCGATGGTCGAGTACCAGCTCGCGGCCAGGGGGATCCGCGACGAACGCGTGCTCGAGGCGATGCGGGGCGTCCCCCGCCACCTCTTCGTTTCGAGCGGGTACGAGCGGGCCGCCTACGACGACATGCCCCTGCCCATCGGGGCGGGCCAGACGATCTCCCAGCCGTACATCGTCGCGCTGATGACTGCGATGCTCGAGCCCGGGCCGCACGACCGTGTGCTCGAGATCGGGGCCGGTTCGGGGTACCAGGCCGCCGTCCTCTCCCTGCTCTGCGAACGCGTGGTCACGGTCGAACGGCTGCCCGAAGTGGCCGAGGGGGCGCGAGCCAACCTCGCCCGTATCGGGGCCGCGAACGTCGAGGTCCATGTCGGCGACGGCACGCAGGGCTGGCCGGCCCTCGCGCCTTACGCGGGCATCATCGTGACCGCTGCCGCGCCGTTCGTGCCCGAGCCGCTCCTCGCTCAGCTGGCCGATAACGGGCGACTCGTCGCACCCGTGGGCGGCCGCGACATCCAGGAGCTGGTCCGGATTCGCCGGCAGGGCGACCGTCTCGTCCACGAGTCGGGCGGCCCGGTGCGGTTCGTGCCACTGATCGGAGAACACGGATGGTGAGATATCTCGATGCGACCCGGGTGCTCTCTCCCGAGACCGTCGTCTACCCCGGGGACGTGGTCCCGACGATCGCGAAGCGGGCGAGGGACGGCTTTCTGATCTCGGAAATGACCATGGGCTCCCACTCGGGCACGCACATCGACGCCCCCGACCACTATCTCTTCGACGGCCGGACCGTGGACCGCCTCCCGCTCGACCTGCTGATCGGCCCGTGCCGGGTGATCGAGACCCCGGCGACCGAGATCGGCCGGGAGGAGCTCGAGGGGCGGCTCGAGGGCGCGACCCGCGTGCTGCTCAGGACCTGGTTCTCGCGCCGGACGAAGTACGTGGCGCCGTTCCCGGCCCTCACGCCCGAGGGTGCCGCGTACCTTGTCGGCCAGGGGGTCAGGCTCGTCGGGACGGACGCCCCCTCGATCGAGGCCGCCGGCTCGGACGGCACTGTCCACCGGACCCTGCTCGAACCGGGCGGGGCCGTGGTCGAGCTCCTGGACCTCTCGAACGTGCCGCCGGGGGAGTACGGCCTGATCGCGCTCCCGCTCCGGCTCCAGGGCGGCGACGGCGCACCGGCCAGGATCGTGCTCGAGGTGCCGCCGTGAACCTTCTGGTGCGGGCCGCCGAGCGGCTCCGTGCCCGTGTCGAGGGGACCGGGACCGAGGACGGTTCGATCGTGATCGTGCGCAACCACGACGCACTCGTCTGCCCGTACGAGCGGGGCGTCCCGCTCGAGGCCGAGTTCGGCGGCCGCATCGCGCAGTTCGTGACGGGCGCGCCGGTCGAGGCACGGGTGAAGGTCTCCATGCTCTTCGGCGCCCCGCTCGCGGGCGAGCCCGAACGGTCGGCCGCCGGCGCCGTGATCAACGCGGTCGCCGGGTTCTTCGGGTTCGCCCGGAACCTCCGGGGCTGCGAGATCAGGGACCGGCCCCCGTGCCTGCGGGAGCTTACGGCGGGGACCGCCGGGCGCCCGGTCCACCTGGTCGGCCGGTCGCCCCTGCTCGAGTACGCGTTCGCCGACCGGCTCACGGACCAGCCCGGGGAGGCTGGGGTCATACTCGTGCTCGGCCACGGGCTCGTGACCGACGATGGAATGGCCCGGATCGAGAGCGCGGGACCGGGCACGAAGGTCCTCCTGGTCGGCCCCTCGACCGGGGGCACGGCCGCACTCGTCGACCTCCCCCACTGGTGCCCGTACGGACGATGAGGGCTTACGAAGCCTCATATCGGGTGAGGACATATGCTTCTGGCATGAACCACGGCACCGGCGGGTCCACCACGTTCGCTCCCTTCGCAGGCCCTGCGGGGCTCGCCCGGCGCC
>DAEF01000239.1 GCA_002495225.1 Methanoregulaceae archaeon UBA288
TGAAATGAATTCGAGACTCTACATGCATGGTGCGTACCCGCAAGAATGATATGGTGTGTACGCAGAAAACGGCCGAATCTGTCGTGCACGACAGATCGGAGCCCGGATTTTATCGTCCATTGCCGATAGGTTTTCCTGGCAATGCCTTGATAATCCCGTGTATATGCATGTATTGAAATGCCGTCCGGGAGCCGCCGGATGAAACCGACCACCGCGACGAGCCCGACGGCCATCACCCTCCCGCGCGAGGCAGAGGCCCGGGCCGTCCGTACGGGGGTGCACCTCTCCGCGTACCCCGCAGAAATGATGAAAGCCGACCTGGACGGCGCCGGCGAGCCTGGCAGCAACGAGGGCCCCGTCCAGGGCACCACCCAGCCGGAACGGAAGGGGGCACAGAGGAGTGCGCGCGGCGGCGGATAACTCCATCGGTCCGAAGCCGGCCGTCCCGCGCCAGCTCCACCGGCCCGCCGCCCGGTCCGTCATTGCCCGCCACGGTTGCAGGCGCGCCCCCGGGCCCGGATCGGCGGTGATCGCGTGACCCCGCCCGGGATCGCGGCCGGCCCGGGCTCCTCCCCGGCGCCGGCACCCGAGAGCGGGCCCCAGGGCGAACGAGGGCCGACCTACGCCGAGATGGAGCTCCGGGGAACCGTCGCCGCCGCCGTTCGCGAGGGCCGGGCCGTCGACGCCCCCGCCCTCGTTGCCGCCTGGGCGGAGATCGTCGGCGGCCCCGAACGCGCCGCGGCCATCGTCGCCGACGAGACCGCGCAAGCGAAACAAGAACGCGCCGAACGCGAGCGGCAGACGGCCGCCGAGTTCGCCCGCCGCCAACTCCGCGCCGCCGACGCGGCCATCGCGGAGAAGGAGCGCGGTGGCCCCCGGCCCGGACCGCGGCCCGCGATCCAGGTCAACGACCGGCAGCTCCCCGGGATCACGGCCGAGGCCGTCGCCGCGCTCCGGGCCTGGAACGACCCTCCGTCCATGTTCATCCGCGCCGGCGAACTCGTCCGGGTCGACGCCGACGAGCACGGCCGGCCCGTCATCCGCCCCGTCCTCGATCTCCTGGTCCGGTGGGCGCTCGGCGAGGCCGCCGACTTCGTGGCCGTCGTCACCGACCACCGGGGCACGGTCGTCCGGCCCGCGAACCCGCCCCTGCCGGTCGCCCGGAACATCCTCTCCTCCGCCCGGCTCTGCTCCTGGTTCCCGCCCCTTCTCGGGCTCACCGGGTCCCCGGCCATCTGTTCCGACGGCCGCATCGTCACCGCGCCCGGGTACGACGCCGGGACCGGGCTCTACTACAGCCCGGGCCCCGGGCTCGAGCTCCCGCTTGTCCCCGACGACCCCACGCCCGCAGAGGTCGCCCGCGCGGCCGACCTCGTCTCCGACGCGCTCGCCGACTTCCCGTTCGTGGTCGAGCCGGGCGGCGCCGAAGCCAGCCGGGCCAACGCCCTCGCGGCCCTCATGACCCCGCTCGTCCGCCCCATGATCCCCGGGCGGGTGCCCCTGGTCCTCTTCGACAAGCCGCAGATGGGCACGGGCGCGAGCCTCCTCGCCGAGGTGATCGTCACGATCGCGACCGGGTCGAGCGCGGCCATGACCCAGGCCCCGACGCACCGGGACGAGTGGGGCAAGCTCCTCCTCTCCGAGCTCTCGGCCGGCCGGGCCGTGATCGTCTTCGACAACATCACGGGAAAGCTCTCGTCGTCCGAGCTCTCGACGGCCATCACGCAGCGGGTCTACAACGGCCGGGTGCTCGGCAGGACCCGGACCCTGCAGGTCGAGAACCAGCCGTGCTGGATCGCGACCGGGATCAACATCGTGCTCGGCGGCGACCTCCCGCGGCGGTGCGTCCTGGCCCGGATGGACCCGCAGGACGCCCGCCCCTGGCTCCGCGACCGCTCGGCGTTCCGGCACCCGGACCTGCTGGCGTGGGCGAAGCGGGAGCGCGGGCGGATCATCGCCGCCGTGCTGACCATCGCCCGGGCCTGGATCCGCGACGGCCGGCGGGTCCCGGACGGCACCCCGCGTCTCGCCGTCTTCGAGGACTGGTGCGAGGTCCTGGGCGGGATGCTCGCGGTGATGCAGGTCGACGGGTTCCTCGGTAACCTGGTCCGGCAGTACGAGGAGGCCGATCTCGAGGGGCCGCAGTGGGGCGCGTTTTTGGAGCGGTGGCACGAGCGGTTCGGCGAGAAGCCCGTGACCGTGGCCGAACTGGTCGAGGAGCTGGAGACGAACGCCTCGGCCCTGCACGTCGACCAGACCCTGCGGGCCTGCGCGCCCGACGAGGTGCTCGAGGCGATCGCCGTGAAAGGCCGGGGCAACCACAAACTCGGTATGCTCCTCCGGTACCGGAAGGACACCCGCTATCCCTCGGGGTTCGTGCTGGCCCGGGCCCGGACCAGTCACCAGGCAGCACGGTGGTCCGTGCTCAGGGCCGGCCCAACGACGCGCCCGGGGCAGGCGACGGTCGAGCAGTGGGCCGGGGGTGGAGGCGATGAGGGATGTGGGGAGTCTGGGGGAGTGTAGATCGACCCCCGTGGATCTCTGATCGCTTCCCGATCAGCCGGACATGGATCCAGACTCCCCCAGACTCCCCAGACTCCCCCCTGGACGATCCATCTCCCGGAAAGGTGTACGCGCCGCGGCGCGCCCCGGTCGAACGGGTCCGCGCGGTCATTCAAGATGGGGTGGTCGAGGAGACCCCCGCCACCTTCCCGGCGCCGGCGCCTGCGCGAACAGTTGAACGATGGGCGTCGGGGAGGCTCAGAGCCGGCCGTAGGCCCCGTTCCATTCCGCGGCAGCTGCGAGGAACCGGTCATACCCGTTCGTCCGGATGTAATCGAGCGACTGCCTGTATTTCCGGTATTTGTATCCCTTCTTCCGCTGGAACCCCCCGATGGTGTCGCACACGGGATACTCAGGACAGTCCGCGCAGGTTTCGAGGCCCCTATCCCGGAAACAGCACCGTTTCATGGCGCACCGCGCCCGGTCAATCTCCCGCTCCCCCGGCCCGCATCCCAGTTTGCACCCGGCGCAGAGGTCCTCGCGCAGGACGCGACAGGTCCGACAGTACGCCCCGCAGCAGCCGATGTACCGGATATCGGGATCCGGAATCACGGGTCCGCACGTGCGCCATACGGATCACTGTCCCGACCTTCGTGATATGATCTTCGATACCGATCCCCGCCTACCAGCGATGTACCATCACGACTCTCGTGAGCCCGGGATTGACGGCGGGACGACCAGGCCGACATCACTCCCCGGGCGGCCCGGCCCGGACCGTGCAGAACGTCCCGCAGGCGTCGCAGCTCCCGCTGCACGGCTCCACGTGGATCGTCGCCGAGCAGCGCGGCAGGGCGCCCTCGATCTCGCTCTCGAGCCGGTCCGCGAGCGCGTGCGACTCCTCGACGGTCAGGGTGCGGGCCACGCAGAGGTGGAGGTCGACGAACCGGTCCGGCCCGGAGCGGCGGGTCCGGAGGTCGTGGAACTCGGCGATGTTGTCGCCGTGGGCGTCGATGATCGTCCGGATCCGCGCCTCCTCGTCCTCGGGCAGGCGCCGGTCGACCAGGTTTCCCGAGGCCCGGCGCACCAGGTCGACGCCGGCCTTCAGGATCACGACGGCGACCGCGATCGCGATCAGGGCGTCGAGCGCGACGATCCCCGTCAGGTAGAGCGCGACCAGCCCCACGAAGACCCCGAGCGAGGTGTAGACGTCGGTCTGGAGGTGCCAGGCATCGGACTCGAGCGCGATCGACTCGGTTCTCTTCGCGACCCGCATCAGTCGGCCCGAGACGTACCAGTTGACTCCGGCCGAGAGGGCCATCACGACGACGCCGGCGCCGAGCGCGCCGGGCTCGAATCCCTCGCTGCCGGTCAGCAGCTTCCCGGCGGCCTCGTAAACAATCACGATGGCTGCAACCAGGATCAGGGCTCCCTCGACCAGGCCCGAGAGGTCCTCGTAGCTGCCGTGGCCGAAGGCGTGCTCGGCGTCGGGGGGACGCGCCGAGGCCCGGACCGCGAAGTACGCGATCACGGCCGCGACGAGGTCGATCCCCGAGTGGGCCGCCTCGGCGACGATCGCCACCGAGCCGATGGCGAGCCCGACCGCGAGTTTCAGGACCACGAGCAGGGTGTTCGAGGCGACCGAGAGACGGGCCGTCCGCTCCTTCTCGCGGTTCGTCGCGGCCCGGTCATCCATAACCCTTTCGATTCGCGCCGATTCCCCTAAGGTATTTCGGATCGGGCCGGGACAACGCATATCGGCTACCCGCGCCCACCTGATTGGAACGCATGGCAACCGGCCCCCGCACCCCGATCCTGCTCGCCCTCACGGCCGCCACCATGTTCGGGGCGAGCGTCCCGTTCGCCCAGCTCCTGCTCGGTGCGATCGAGCCGGTGATGCTCGCCGCCCTCCTCTACATCGGCGGGGGGTCGGCCGTGGTCGCCGCGCGGCTCGTCCGCGGGAAAAAGACGGGCGAGTCCCCGCTCGTCCGCCGCGACTACCCCTGGGTCGTCGGGACCATGCTCGCGGGCGGCTTTCTCGCGCCCGTGCTGCTGATGGTCAGCCTCGCCTCCACCCCGGCGGCGACCGCGACCCTGCTGTTGAACGCCGAGGCCGTCGCGACGGCCCTGATCGCCGCCGCCTTCTTCGGCGAGGTGATCGGCCGGCGGGTCGGGGTCGCAATCGGGTTCATCACGGCCGCGGGGGTGATCCTCTCGTTCGACCCGGACGGCCACTTCGGGTTCTCGCTCGGCGCGCTCGGCGTGGTCGGGGCCTGCGCCCTCTGGGGGCTCGACAACAACTTCGCGCGCCATATCTCGTCCAAGGACCCGTTCGCGATCGGGACCGTGAAGGGGCTCGGTGCCGGCCTGCTCTCGCTCCCGCTCGCCCTCGCCCTGGGCGAGGCCGTCCCGCCGCTCGAGGTCGCCCTCCCGGCGCTCCTCCTCGGCGCGGTCTGCTACGGGGTGAGCATGATCTGCTTCGTCCTCGCCCTCCGCTCGCTCGGCGCGGCGCGGACGGCCGGCGTCTTCGGCCTGGCCCCGTTCATCGCCACCGGCCTCGCGCTCGTGATCGCGCCCGTGGTGCCCGGGTGGCAGTTTTTCGCCGCTTTGCCCCTGATGGCCGTGGGGGCGCTCCTGATCGCCCGCGAGGAGCACGCGCACGAGCACGTCCACGAACGGGTGACCCACGCCCACCGGCACCGGCACGACGACCTCCACCACGACCACGCGCACGAGTCGGGCGACGGCGCGCTTGTGCACGCCCACGTCCACACGCACGAGCCCGTCCGCCACACGCACGCGCACACGCCGGACATCCATCACCGGCACCGGCACTGAGAGAAGAGGTGGAGCGGGGGCTGGGAGGGTACATGCCTCCGGGGGCCGCGGTCTAAATGGCCGGGCTCAGGGCGCGACCGAGACCTCGATCGAGAAGGTGGACGCGGGCGCGACCCCGTGCTCCCACGGGCGCACGTACGCGCCCTCGACCTGCTGGAGGCCCGCGGCGACGGCCACAAGCTCCCAGCGATGGATGCCGCCGGCGCCGACGACGGGGGTGTTCGCGGCGGCGAGGACGTACTCGTCCGATGCGACGCGGAGGCCCGGTGATGTGGTCAGGTTCCACGAGTAGCCCGTGGACGGGTTCTCCTCGAGCTCGAGGGTGAGATTGGTGCTGAGGGGAACCGCGATGGTGCTGCCGTTCGTGCTCTCGTTCAGCAGGAGCGGGGCCCCGGCGGTGGCGTTGAGTGAGGGTGGCGGGTCGCCGCCCGACGTGCAGCCGGCGACCAGGACGGCCGCGGCCACGATCCCGGCGATGAACAGGAGTTTCGGCATTCGTGTCATCTCTTTCGCCCCGCTGGGGGGCAGTCTCCTGTTCGCGGCGATCATACTTAACTGCTGATATAACTCCGAAAATGTTCGTAGCGACGACCCGGAGCAGCCGGACGGCGCGGACGTCCTCGCCGGCGCGCCAAAATTGGGGGAGCACCGGAGACGATCGGTGTTCGTCGGTGCGCGCCCGGGATCTCCCGGAACCAGGCCGCAACGCAACCCGTCCATGCCTCCAGATCTGCGGCGCGGATGTTCGGGAAACGCTGTGGCGAGTGGACACCTGGGGTGTTCGAAAAAAAATGGCGGGGGGAGACCCGCGCTGCGCGTCTCCGTCGCCGCCTCCGGACCCTGCCCGGACTTTCCGGTGGTTCGGGGAGCCTCCCCGAGAGGAGTATCTACTCGCAGAGCACGACGGGCTTGATGACGTCGCCGCCCTTCTTCTTCATCATGAGGAGTGCATCCTCGATCTTGTCGAGGCCGCGGAAGACCTGCGTGGCCATCAGCGACGGGTCCATCCGGCCGTAGGTCACGACGTCGGCGAGCCGCTCCATCCGGACCTTGCCGCCGGGGCAGAGGCCGTTGATGATGTTCTTGCTGGCCATGCCGAAGCCCCAGCCCGTGCGCGGGATCGGCAGGTAGTCCTTGTCGAACAAGCCCTTGCCGAAGTAGTTGTTGTTCGAGATGGTCCCGCCGGCCTTGGCCAGATTGATCGCGTCCACCAGGATGTCGGGGCCGCCGCCGGAGACGATGACCGAGTCGACGCCCTTGCCGCCGGTCGCCTTCAGGATCTGCTCGACCGTGTCCCCGTCCTTGTAGCTGACGATATCGGTTGCGCCGTACGCCTTCGCGACCTCGATGGGCTTGGGCCGGGTGCCGACGGCGAAGATCCGTCCCGCACCGCGCAGCTTCGCGCCCATGATCCCGCAGAGGCCGACCGGGCCGATGCCCAGGACGGCGACCGTTCCGCCGATCGGGATGTTCGCGTTCTCGGCGCCCATGAACCCCGTGCTGAGCATGTCGGGGATCATGACGGCCGCCTCCAGGGACATCCCCTCGGGCAGGAGCGCGAGGTTGGCGTCGGCCTGGTTCACGTGGAAGAACTCGGCGAAGACGCCGTCCTTGAAGTTCGAGAACTTCCAGCCGCCGCAGGCGCCCGTGGTCTGGGACGGGAACCCGCGCTGCTCGGCCTCCTCGCCCCAGTCGGGCGTGATGGCCGGCACGATGACCCGGTCGCCGGGCTTGAAGTCCTTGACCTCGCTCCCGACCTCGTCGACGATGCCGAGGGCCTCGTGCCCGAGGATCATGTTGTGCCGGTCGCCGATGGCGCCCTCGAAGACGGTGTGGATGTCGGAGGTGCACGGCGCCACCGCCAGCGGGCGGCAGATCGCGTCGTTCGGGCCGCACTCGGGCCGCTCCTTCTCGATCCATCCCATCTCGCCGATCTTCAGCATTGCAAAGCCTTTCATGTCAGTTACCTTCCTGTTTCGTCTCTGTTCATTGAGTGTTCGAATAGCGATACTAGCAGACGCGGCCCTTGTCGAGCCCGGTAATCCGGATGCCGCCGAACTGGCACTTGTTCCGGATGTTCAGGCCGATCAAAAGCGGCGTGATCTTCTCGATGATGCTCGCCCGCTCGAGCGCGCCGCAGTCGATGACGCGCAGTCCCGGGACCTTCTCGATGAGCGGGGTCACCATGGCCTTGGCGTCCCTGTCGTCGCCGCAGATCAGGCAGTCGCAGTCGATCTCCTCGTCGATCACCATCCACCAGGTCTGCGAGATGTTGTTGAACGCGCAGATCACCTTCGTCTCCGGCAGGATCGCCTGCGCCCGCTGCGCGGCCGATCCCTCGGGCAACAGCAGGCACTTCGTGGCCGAACCGCCGATGGCCGACTCGAGCGGCCCCGTCGCGTCGAGCAGGGGCTTGCCCTTCGCGCCCTCCCTGATCGAGAGGAGCGTGTCCTTCTGCGCCGCGAGCGGCACGGTCAGCACCAGGACGTCGGCCTCCTGCGCCACGTCGGGGTTCGCGCCGGCACGGATGTTCCTGACGTCGCCGAGGATCTCCTTGACCTTCGTGACCGCCGCCTCGGCCTTGTCGACCGTCCGCGAGCCGATGATCACGTCCTCGCCTGCCTGTACGAACCGGAGGGCAATGCCGAGGCCCTGCCCGCCGGTTCCACCGATAACTCCAATCTTCACATGTCACCTCCTTCTACACAGGAGACTCGGGCGGAACCCCCATTTAAAGGTTGGATTTACTGTGGATCCATAAACCCTTCGATTCAAATAGAGGGACGTGGCGGGCCCGTCGCGAATTTCCCCACTCTTCCTCAATCCGACCGGGTGGACGGCAATAAACGGGTGATACGCGCGGATCCGCGCGGTCGCGCCGGCGAAAGATCGAAACCCGGGCCCGGGGGCGCCCGCCTCAGGCGCCCGGCTCGGGGCCCGTGCGGAACGTCAGCCCGCAACCGACTTCGTCGGCCGCGCTGGGGAACCGGTCCAGGTCCTCGAGCACCTCGGAGACGTCGATCATGAACGAGGCGAGCTCGCCCGACGGGAGCTTGAAGACGTAGTGCGAGATCCAGGGGAAGTCGTCGCGGTCCCGGTACCGGAGCGGCGGCACGACCTCGGGCCGCTCGGTCGTCAGCACCCGCGAAAGCATGTCCCGGATGTCCGGGTCCGGGAGCTCGGGGAACTCCTCGAAGAGGCGCCGGCCGATCAGCTCGTCGCGGTCCATGCGGAGGAGATCCGCGGTCACCCGGTTGACGTCCGTGATGAGGTAGTCCCTGCCGCCGTCGACCGGCTCGTAGATCAGAACGCCGTTGCAGGTGTCCTCGAAGAAGGACCGGTACCGGGTCTCCAGGAAGTTGCTGACCCGCAGGGCCTCCTCCGCCCGCTTCCGGTCGGTGATGTCGAGGAAGATCCCGTTCCAGACCGTCTCGTGCTTGAGCCGGACGGGGTGCGAGATGCCCTGGACGTACATCTCGCCCCCGGTCGGCCTGAGGAACCGGCCCTCGAAGGTCCACGGCGCCACCCGCCGGACCACGTCCCGGATCGACTCGACCCACCGCTCCCGGTCCTCGGGGGCGATGCACGCGACAAACCGCTGGAACCAGGTGTGGAGCGGCTCGGGACTGAGGCCGTAGACGTCCGCGGAGCGCTCGTCGACGTGGTAAACGCCCCACTCGCCCGAGTCGCGGGCGTAGAACTGGTAGACGATCCCGGGCAGGTTGCTGGAGATCCCCTCGAGCCGCTCGCGCAGCTCCTTCTCGGCCCGCTTCTTGGCCGTGATGTCCTTGAAGAGGATGGCGTACTCGGTCGCCGGGCCGCCGCTGTCTGGCAGGATCGGGGTGAAGACCACCTCAAAGTAGGCGATGCCGCACTTCGTGCTCGGGATCCCCCGCTCCCGCCGGAGCCGGTCGAAGTCGCAGGCGAGCTCGGTCTCGGTCGCCCGCCCGTCGCGGATCAGGGACGGGAGCCGGTCCCGGTAGCAGGCAATGTCGAAGACGCTCGCGTCCTTTAGGTCGGCGGCCGATCGCACGCCGAGGACCCGCAGGGCGGCGCGGTTCGCGTTCAGGACGGTCCCGTCGGCGGAGAAGAGGATGATCCCGCCCGGGACGGACTCGAAGAGGGTGGCTATCTTCTTCTCCGAGTCCGCGAGATCGGTCTCGGCCTTCCGGAGCGCGGTGATCTCGCGGACGCTGACCAGGATCTCCAGCCCGGTCGTCGGCGAGACGATCGGCGCGAAGTCGGCGAGGTAGACCCGGTCCGTCCGCTCGTCGGTCAGCTGCATCTGCTCCCGGTACGCCTCGGACCGGCGGATCCGCTCGACGTTCTGCCGGACCAGTGGGTCCGAGAAGACGGGGAGATCGAGGTCGAAGATCGGCGCGCCGTCCAGGGTGTGGGAGGGGTTGATGCCGAGGGCGGAAAGGAAGCTCGCGTTTGTCATGCCGACCAGGAGGTCGGCGTCCAGGATCACGAGCGCGTTCGGCGAGCTGGCGAAGATCTCGGGCAGGGGCAGGCGCCGGGTCTGCCGGTAGAGCTTCTTCTGGCCGAACCGCTCCATGCTCACGTCGCCGCTCTGCGCGAGGATCTCGAGGTACTTGGCCGCGGTCCTGCGGTCGATCTCGAGGTCGCGGGCGATGGTCGTGATCGAAACGCCCCGGGGGGCGTGCTGCCGGAGCAGGTCGAGGATCCTGCCGAAGATCTCCTGGTACTCGGTCGTGTCGTCCGTCACGGGGATCGCCAGCGGGCCTCGTCGCCGCACGCGGGACGAAGCCCCTGGAGAGCTCGTTTTCGCACGGTATCTGTTTTTCCGATGAGGTACGCCCGTGCCGGCGATCAGGGATACGTCCCCTCACCGGCCGAGAGGGCGGCGTCGGCCCGGGTCCAGCCGCGCTCGCCGTCGGGAAACTCGACGAGCGCGTGGTCCGTGTAGGCGTTGAAGGTCCAGCCGCCGCGCCACCACTGGTTCGACCCGGCCAGGCGGACCCCGACCGAGACGTTCGCCGGAGTGCCGGCCCGGTAGTCGACGAAGGCGTCGACCGGGTGGCGGTAGCACCGCACCCCCGCCCCCTGCCCGGGCAGGTCGCAGTCCGCGGAGACGAGGCCCGGCCCGCCCCCGAGCAGGGGCTCGCGCCCGGCCGGTTCGTGGGTCTCGATGCTGCGGTCCACGGCGATCCGGGCACCGAGCAGGTACGGCACCAGCACCGGGGTCGCGTCCGAGCGGCCGGTGGCCGGCGGCGCCGGCGTGACCGGCGGCGCCTCCTCGCCGGGAGCGATCGGGATCAGCGTGCCGCGGTACCCGGGCAGGAACCGTGCGGCCCGGAGTTCGAGGAGCGGCGTCCCGTTCGCCTCGATTACCGCGACCGTCCAGCCCGGCCGGACGCCGTACCCCGTCCCGTTCGCCATCGCCTCGCCGAGCGCGGACGAGCCGTTCACGGACGGCAGCGGCACCCGGAGCACGAGGTCGTCGACCGGCCAGTCGACGGAGACCGAGAGATCGTACGAATAGTCGTGCCGGAGGGACAGGTCGTCCTCGCCGGGCGGGCCGAGGCACCCCGCGACGAGGAGCGCGGCTCCGACGAGCAGGAAGAGCAGGCGGCGGAAACGACCGGACCGGGCGGCGTCAAGGAGCTTCGACATCAGTGTCACGTCTCCCGCCCCACGGCGGGGCAGTCTTCCTGTGTGCCGCGATCGTACTTAAGTGCCGGTACGACCCGGACGACCGTCGTAGCGACATCCAGCCTCCCGCGGCAGGCGATCGGGCCAGATTACGGACGCGGCCCGATACCGGCGATGCGTTCGGCGGCGCGAACGGCGTCGGCGGATTAATGCCGTACCGGGCCAACCGAAGAGTGATGGTGATAGCATGAGTCGAGCCGGGATGGTCCTCGCCTGCGCGGTCCTCGCCGTGCTGATCGCGGCGGCCGGTCCGGCCGCATCAGCGGCGACGGTCCGGGCCGATGACCCCGCGGTCCCCGACGCGGGCCTGGAGACCCCCGGCCCGGTCGTGCGGGGCACGGTCACGACCCTCCCGATCGTGATCACGGCGCCCGGGACGTACACGCTCGACCGCGACTACCTGAACCTGGCAGGCACGATCGCGATCGACGTCAGGTGTTCGGACGTCGTCATCGACGGGGCCGGCCATCTGCTCGACGGCGTCGACGGCGCGAACAGCGTCGGGGTCCAGGTGCGCGGGAGCGCCGCCCTCTCGGGGGTGATCGTGAAGAACCTCCGGGTGAGCGACTGGGGAAGGGGGGTCTCGTTCTCGAACGCCCGCGGCAGGATCGAGGGGGTGACCGCCAGCTCGAACACCGGGGCGGGGATCATCCTCTACCCGGGCGGCGACGGCACGGTCGTCACCGGCTGCACGGCCGAGAAGAACGGCCTGGGCGGCTTCTCGATCTCGTACTCCCCCGGCGTCCAGCTCTCGTCGTGCACCGCGCGCGAGAACGTCAACGACGGGTTCTACATCCTGGCCTCGAACAACGCCCGGGTCACCGGCGCGACGTCGAGCGAGAACACCATGAGCGGCATCGCGCTCACCGGATCGAGTGCCGGCCGGATCAGCGGCGCCCTCGTCTCCGGCTGCCAGCTGACGGGTAACGACTATGCCGGTGTCTACATGAGCCGCGCCCAGGGAAACACGGTAATCAACAACCGCCTCGAGAACGGCAGGAACGTCTTCCTCGAGGGCGCCGAGATCGGCGCGAACACCTGGAACACGCCCAAGACGGCCGGCACGAACATCGTCGGCGGGGCGTACCTCGGCGGCAACTGGTGGTCCGGGTTCTCGGAGACGGCAGCCGATGCGGACGGGGACGGGCTCGCCGATACGGCCTGCGCGATCGGTACGGGCAACGCCGACGCCCTCCCCCTCGTCACGAAGGACTTCCTGATCCGGCCGGGGATGGTGATCACCGCGCCCGGGACGTACACCCTCGACGGCGACATCGACGGCTCAAGCCACCCGAGGGTGGTCGAGGTCAGGTGCTCGAACGTCGTGATCGACGGAAACGGGTACCGGATCACCGGCGGCGGCCAGTTCGAGTACTGCGGGATCTTCGTCAACAACCCGTCCGGCGCCGTCACCGGGCTCACCGTCCGGGACCTCGTCGTCTCGAACTGCTACAACGGCATCTACCTGGTCAACACCGACGCGAGCCGGATCGAGGGGTGCCGGATCGCCGACATCCCGTCGAACGGGATGGGCCTGGTCCTCGCCCAGGGGAGCGACGGCAACACGATCACGGGCAACCGGGTGCACGCCGGCTCATCCGCCGGCCCGGGCACGAAGGGGATGATGATCGCCGCGTCGTCGCAGAACACCATCACGAACAACGAGTTCGACAACCCGGTCAACGTACTCTTCGGCGCATCGGCAGGCGCGAACACCTGGAACCGGCCGAAGACGGCCGGCACGAACATCGTGGGCGGACCGTCCCTCGGCGGGAACTGCTGGGCCGGGCCGGACGGCACCGGCTGGTCGCAGCAGGTCGCGGACGCCGACAACGACGGCATCGGCGACAGCCCCTGCGTCCTCGCGACTGGAAACACCGACGCGCTGCCGCTCGTCCGGCCCCGGCCCCGCGCCAGCTTCACGGCGACGCCCGTGACGGGGACGGCGCCGCTCGCCGTCCGGTTCACGGACACCTCGACCGGGTCCCCGACCTCGTGGGCGTGGTGGTTCGGCGACGGCACGACCTCGACGTTGCAGAGCCCGGTGCACACGTACGCCGCGCCCGGCACCTACACCGTCTCGCTGAGGGTCGGCAGCGCCGCCGGCCAGTCCGCGACCGAGACCAGGACCGGCATGGTCACGGTCCGCTCGCCGTTCTCGGTCGTCTCCGTCACACCGAAGACCGGGATGCAGGCGTCCACCGTCGCGGTCACACAGCTCGCCGGCAGCGGGTTCCAGGCCGGAGCCACCGTGAAGCTCGCGAGGACGGGCTCTGCCGAGAGCATTGCGGCAACGAGCGTCGTCGTGGCCTCGCCGACCGCGATCTCCTGCCAGTTCCGGCTCCCGATGACGGCCACGACGGGGCCCTGGAACGTGGTCGTGACCAACCCCGGCGGCCAGAGCGCGACCCTCGCCGGCGGGTTCACCGTCTCGACATACGTGCCCGCCGGGGCGGGCCTGGCGTATACTGGGCAGAAAATCGTCATTTCGCGGGCCGGCTCGTATTACCTGGCATCCGACATCTCGAACGCCAACCTGCCCACCTGCATCGAGATCCAGGCCTCGGACGTCGTCTTCGACGGCGCGAATCGCCTGATCGACGGGCTCGACGCCGCCCAGTCGTACGGGATTTTCGTCCACGGCCCGGTCACGCCCGTCTCGAACGTCACGATCCGGAACGTGCGAATCCAGGACTGGTACTCCGGGGTCTTCTTCGACGCGGCCCGAAACTCCCGGATCGAGGCCTCCACGCTCTCGAGCAACGGGTTCGCCGGGGCCGTCGTCAAGAAGGACGCGGTCGGGAACCGGGTCGCTGACAGCACCGTCACCAACAACAACTACGGCCTCATCTTCTCGGAGGGCGCGGACGGCGGCACGGTCTCGGCGAACGAGGTCCGGCAGAACACCTGCGGGCTGTTCGTCTACCTCTCGGAGGGGATCACGGTCACGGGCAACCGGATCTCGGAGAACACCGGCAGCGGGCTCAACCTGCACGCCTCGGGCGGCGGCTCGATCTACGACAACCTCTTCAGCAACCGCCAGAACGTCGTCTTCTACGGCGAGCCCTACAAGGCGAACGCCTGGTCCGTCTCGCCGGGCACCGCGTGGTCCCCCGCGAACATCGTGGGCGGCCCGAGAATCGGCGGCAACTACTGGGGCGCGCCGGACGGCACCGGGTTCTCGCAGACCAACCCCGACGCGAACGGCGACGGCTTCGTCGACGTCCCCCTCCAGATCGCCGAGCAGAACACCGACACCTACCCGCTCGCGCAGCACGCGGGCTCGCCGCCCGGGGTGACGGCGATCCCCGGGGGGAGCGGGGTGCCGACGGACACCGACGGCGACGGCCTCTGCGACGACGTGAACGGCAACGCGAGGAAGGACTTCGCGGACATCGTGCTCTACTTCAACCAGATGAC
>DAEF01000124.1:0-308 GCA_002495225.1 Methanoregulaceae archaeon UBA288
TCGCAGGGGCAGGGATGCTCGCGACCACCGATACATACCGGCAGACCGATCCATGCCGGTGGCAGAAAGTGGATGTACCCGGGGAACCAGAACCGGATACCCGCCCGGAGCTGGTGAAAAGAGGTCACGTCTCTACAACGGGGCCGGAAAAGGCCCCGCAGACTACCCTGCCGGTGAACCGGCGGGCCGCTCCTGTCCCGCCGGCACTGGTCGAAATCCCATAGAGGGGGAGAGTTCACCGGGCTCAGTTGAGCGCCGGGATCGTGTCGGCCCAGGTCTCGACGGCCGCGAGGATCGCGTCGGCCTCG
>DAEF01000124.1:327-2857 GCA_002495225.1 Methanoregulaceae archaeon UBA288
TCGCCGTTCGCGTCGTGGCACTTGAGCGTGACCGAGAACGTGTCGTCGTCGGCGACGTGGACCGCGGTCGCCCCGATCGCGGTGTTGATGGCCGTGGCCGCCGGGACTGCCGTCACGACGCCGTTGAACGCGGCGACGGTCGGGCACTTGACGGCCGTGGTCCCGATGGTGACCGCCTCGAGGTCCTCGTACTCGAACCGGGCGGTGTACGACTCCCTGGACTTCTCCACGGGGTCGTGCGAGACGCCGCCGACCTCGTACGCGGTGCACGAGAACGGGTTGGTCGTCAGGATGTCGTCGACGGCCTCGGTGAAGGCCGCGAGCGTCGGGATCTCCGTGGGAAGCGTCCGCACGGCCGACTTGACGATTGACTTGGGTGTGAAATCTGTCATGATTCTCCTTGCGCGTGTTGCGCTGACATCCTATCACCACTATAATCAGAAAAAGATACGAGGCTGCCCCGCACCCCCGGACGTTCCCGGCCCGCTCCCGCGCCGCGGCCCGCCGGGACGGGGGCGCCTGTCCGCCCCGGCGCCGCCCGTTGCGCCCTCACTCCACATCCGTGGCACGACGAGAGCCGGTGTCGAAACGTCATCCCCGCCGCGAGGAGCGGGCATCTCCCCTCCCAGACCCCGGGATCCCCGGAGATCACGGTACCCGTGTCGGAGATCCGGAACACACCGATCGCAATTGATATACCAGGTGATCGTCAAACCCGGATACGGCCCTCGTCCGCCACTCGTGACAGGTGCTTCCCGATGCGGGCGGGGGTCCGGAGTATCAGTGCATCTGTGACCTCCAGTGGTGTTGGGGCTGCGGCCCCCCCGCACCACATCGACTCCGGCGCGATCCTGCCGGTTGCCGCCGTTTTCCGCGCCGGTCGGTTTTCGATCCCTTCTCGCTCCCTGCCATCGTCACCCACGAGCGAAACGCCCGCGGCGTGACCGGGTATCGCACGGCACCCGACCCGGGCGGCAGCGCCGCGGCGATCCACCCGTGATGGCGCCGGCCCGCTCCTGTTCTTGCCGTTGCCCATGACCAGGGGGGCGCCTGTCCGCCCCCGCGCCCGGTTCCCCCTCACGGGGCGATGCCCCTGCGGAACGGGCGCCCCCGGCCAGCGTCAGCGAGGTCGGCGAGCGGCCGCCTATCGACGGGACGCCGCCCGAGCGCGGCGCGACGGGCAGACCCGGGACTGGCGATCCGCGGCAGAAGACACGTCGCGCTCTCCAGGGCGCGGGGCGGAGGGGACGGCCCGCTGGTCCACCCCGGCCGCACCCATGCAGCCGGGGAAGCGACGGCGAAGTTAGATGAGGAGCGCGAGGCAGCCGAAAGAAGGATGCGGGCGATCCGCCCGGGGGACGCCGAGGGGGACCGATCCCCCTGCCATCCCTGGCTGCCGGGGGCTACCGAGTTATACTGATCAGCATAAACAGTATGCTGCTGTGCACACACCGGGTCATCGACCAGGCGGGCCCCGCGACGCCCGTTTCGATCCTCACCGCACCAGGGCGGGCAGCATGGCCCGCGAGGCCGGCCGCCCGATGCCGGGTCTCGGCGACCTGGTCGACGTAACGATGACCACCGGCGACACCATCTCCGGCACGGTCCTCGGAGGCCAGAGCGGCGCAACGATCTGGCTGCACATCAGGGTGAACCGGCGCCGGGTTCTCTGCATCCCGTGGCACCTGGTCTCTCGCATCGCCCTCCAGTGACCGCGCCAGGAGCGGCCTGCGCGGCCGAACTCATCGCCCGCCTCGCGCCGCCGGGAGCGGCCGCTCTCCTCGACGTCCGCGGATTCCGGCCCCGGGGTCAGCTGATCGCCGCGGCAGCGGGCCGCGCCGCGGGAGACGGCAGACCGGGACCTGGGGCCGCTGGCTCGAGAAAAAACTCGACCTCCGACCGATGGGCGATATCACCACAATCGAGAGTCCCGGCGGGCAGGCAGAGCGGGAGCGAACCGGCACCATCGCGGCGGTCGGGCCGCACTCCTCGAGCGCGGCACGGGGGGCCGCCCGCCGCCAGGGATAGACGGCCCTCTCACCTGTCATCTCTGTCCCTTTCAGGGCACGTGGCGGCGCACCACCTCCAGTATTGGTGTTTTGTGAGGACGCCACCCCGTTCCATTTCTCAGAGTCCATCAATGATACCAGTACGATCGACAGACAGCTTTCTATGAGAAAATGTCAGGTTGCGGTGATGGGTAAATCTACGACGTAGAATCACAAAGCACACCGGGTACGCATGAGAAAAAGGTCTCGAAAGCCTAATGCTTTCATCTCTGTTTCAATCCACGCACTGGGTAATGGTGCGACTCAAAAGGATCAGGATGAAAGTCCCGGTACTTAATATCGCTGGTTGCCTATCAAGGATGTGATAGGATCATGTCTCTATCGTTGAGACTTGTCAGTCATCGGCTGCCATCGTTTCACCCATCGCATGTCAAGCAGTTCAAGCGCCCATGAAGGGCGCGACCGGATGAGGTTGCGTCACAGACAATGCGCTCAATGGTTTCAATCCACGCGCCCATGAA
>DAEF01000115.1:0-2709 GCA_002495225.1 Methanoregulaceae archaeon UBA288
CCGGTGCCGGTGATGCCGTGGGCCCGGAGCGCGTCGCAGCCCATGATCTGGTCGCCGGTCGTCATGACGCGCCCCTCGGCCGTGATCGGTTCCCCTACGTCGCCGGCGCCATCGACTTGGGATGTCGGGGGGACATTCCCCGTGCCCGGATCGTACTCGAATACCGTGGACTTGACCAGATCGGGTGCAACGGGGGTAGCGGCAGCGGGCGCAAGCGCGACGCCGATCAGGAGAACGAGGAGCAGAACGGCACCCACTGCGCGGTGCTCCCGGAATGTTGTGGAGGTCATGGGAATCGAACAGTCCGGCGCCGCGGATGCGAGGGCCGTGATGTGTAGACTCGCTCATCACTGGACGGCAAAAGCATTGCGTTTTATATCTCCAATGCGGTGAGGGCGGCCCTCGCCCGGAGCTGCCCGAGGGGAGACCGCAGAGGCTGCACCCGCCCGGCACCGTCGCCGATACGCCCTGGTGACCCCGCTCCTCGCCCATCACCGCGAATGCAACGGCCAGCTAGGCCGCGCGGATGCACGAAAAGTGGGTTCACCCGATCCCGAGAACGCGCCGAAACTCGGCCTCGTCGATCCCGGTGGAGACCCCCTCGTCGTGCCAGTGCTTGCGGCAGCCGCAGTGGTCGAGCAGGACGCACTGCGGCGGGAGGCCGAGCCGGAGGGCCTTCCACCCGCCCGCGAGCAGGTTCGGCACGCAGGTGACACCGACCACGCCCGCGCCGTCGCCGAGGAGCTGCCGGACGGCCTCGCCCGCGAAGACCGACGACTCGTGCGGCACGAGGAAGACGTCGAACCCGTGCTCGGCGCCGAGCCGGGTCAGCTGTCGCACGCGGCAGCGCGGCTCGCATCCACGGCACTCGCAGGCGAGCGGGCCGGCGACGGCCTTGCAGCGCGGGCGCGGGTGATAGCGGAGGCAGGCCGGCACAATCACGGCCTTTCGCGGGGCCTCGAGGAACGCGGCGCGCTGGGCGCGGTTCATCAGCTCGCCCCCGACCATGTTCAGGTGGTACTCGGCGCGGGGCCGGGCCGTGAAGACCACGTCCTCACGCCAGGCGTACGATGGGTGCTCCTCGGCGAGGAACCGCTCCACGCCCACCGTGTACGCGCCGAGCGCGGCGAGGCTCGCCTCCTCGAACCATTCGGCGAACGCGATTGCGGCCGCGAGCACGGCCACTGCCTCGTCCTCGGGCTGGGCCTGCAGATAGTCGCGCCAGGCCGAGAGCCGCTCGACCTCCTCGCGGTAGTCGCCGGCCGCCTCGAGCCAGCCGGAGCAGCCGGCCGAGGTGGTCGAGGGTCGGCCGCGGGTGCCACTCGCGGTCCTTCGGCACGAGGTAGATGGTCGAGAGGATGCCGCGCATCCAGTCGGCCGCGGACTTCAGGAAGGGGTTGGCGCGGCGGATCTCGGCAAGCGAGGAGAGGACGCAGCGCGGCGTGCAGGCGAGGTCGTGGGCGTCGTCGCCGTACGCCCGCCAGTGGACCCCGAGCATCAGGAGTTCGAGCAGGTACTCCTCCTCCGCGCGCGCCGATTCGCGCCCGCTCGCGACGATGGACTCGACGAACCCGGTGACTATAGGGAGAAGAGGCGCCCCCGCCGCCACGACCTCGTCCGCGAACACGGCCGCGTCCCGGTAGTACGCGGCCGAGTCCGGAGCGCCGTTCCGGAGCGAGTAGGTGATCACCTCGGGCGCCCCCGCCGCCCGCTCGTCCCCGCCCGCCTCTGCGACCATATACGGACCTCGACGTGAACCGAAAAGAGGATATCGATAGAGGCCGCGCCGGCCTCAGGCCCGAATACGGCTCCCGTCCCGTTCGACCTCGGTCGCCCGGCTCTCGGTCCCCCGGAGGGCGGAGGCGACGACGGCCGGGAGCGTGAGGAGCGAGGAGACGACGAAGGCGAGGGCAATCCCCCCGGTCATGGCCTGCTGGACCTCGACCGGCATGCTCGTGCCGCCGAGCACGAACATCTCCATCATCTCGTCCATGGGGACCGAGCCGAGCAGGACCGGGGTCGCGATCGCCATCGAGATCACCATCCCGAGGTTGTTGAGCAGGGCGCGGACCGACGAGGTGATGCCCCGCCGCTCGAGCGGGACGGCGGCCATGACCGCGCTCGTGTTCGGCGACTGGAAAAGACCCGATCCGAGGCCGTTGACGAAGAGCGGGAGCGCGATCCAGGGATAGGGCGTGTCGTACCGGATGAAGGCGAGCCCGGCAAGCCCGATGAGCGAGAGGGCGAGCCCGACCGTGCTGATCACGCGGGAGCCGTACCGGTCCGAGAGAATGCCGCCGACCGGGCCCATGACCACGAGCCCTATGGCGAGGGGCGCGAGCAGGATGCTGGCCGTGAGCGGGTCCAGGCCGCGGACGCCCTGGAAGTAGAGGATCAGCAGGACCATGACCGCCCCCCGGGCGATCGCGTTCAGGAACGCCGAGAGCTGCCCGAAGGCGAAGATCCGGATCCGGAAGAGTGAGAGGTCGATGAGGGGGTTCGGGATACGGGTCTCCCGGCGGATGAAGAGGCCGAGGCTCGCGAAGAAGATCGCGAGGTCCGCGAGCATCACGGGCGAGAAGAGGCCGGGGATGAACCCGACCCCGACGTAGACGATCAGGCTGAGGACGGCGACCGTGAAGAGGCCCATGCCCAGGAAATCGAACCGGCCTGCGGACCGCGGCAGGGACGGCTCGCGGAGGTGGCGGG
>DAEF01000115.1:2732-13189 GCA_002495225.1 Methanoregulaceae archaeon UBA288
GCCGCCGAGGATCGGGCCGACCACGAAGGCCGCGGCCATGATCATCGAGAGGAGGCCGTTCGCGCGCCCGAGCTCGCCGCGGGGGAAGGCGTCGGTGATGATGATCGTCGAGTTCGCGATCAGGATCGAGCCGCCGAAGGCCTGGAGGATCCGGAAGCCGCTGAGCTGCACGATGTCGGCCGAGAAGCCGCAGAGGAGCGACCCCAGCGTGAAGAGGACGAGGCCGATGAGGTAGAGGCGCTTGCGGCCGTAGATGTCGGCGAGCCTGCCCCAGAGCGGAGCCGTGATCGTCGTGACGAGGAGGTAGACCACGAGCGGGATCATCACGCCGATCAGGGTCGTATTGAGCGCGATCATGATCGTGGGCAGGGCGATGATCAGCGTGGATCCGTTCAGGACACCGCCGAGGGTTCCGAGCGAGGTGACGAGCAGCGCGATCCACTTGTACGCCCAGCCGGTCCGCGGTGCGGGCGAGGACGGTGCAGCGGCGTGCGCCGCCTCCGGTGCGGCGGACGATGTCGCCACGACGGCGATGGGATCCGGTAGGATCGGCATCCCAGTTTATTGACGCTACGAGTATATACGGGCTGATGTCTTCTCCCCGACGGAATGAAGAGCGGCCTCCTCAGAGGTGATTGAAGAGACGGACGACGTCGGCGAAGTAGATCCGGCCGTTGCCGTTCACATCATCGTACTTCCCATCCTCATTGATAGTCGTCGGCACCGCCGGGAACCATCGAGAGGGCCGGGCCGGCACCGCGAGCGGAAGGTAATCTACCGTCCCCGTATCGATCACGAACGGCTCCTCGCAGAACCATCGCCATCCGCATCAGGGTGCGTCTCGGAGAATTCCGTGCCGTCCGGCGCGGCCCGGTAGGTGCCGCCGAAGAATAGGCCGCACGGGATGGTCGGGCCAGCTGTCTTCGTGGTGTTGAGCAGGAGAGTGGCCCCGAGGGAGCGAAGAGGATGGGAGCCGGGTATCCGGCCGTCGAAGGAGGTACAGAAACGTGCCGGGGAGGGGGTCAGTCCTGGGGCTCGGAGTTGTCGATCACGCGGACGTTGTCGCCGCGGACCGTGATCGGGATCGGGACCACGGACTCGTAGAGCTCGACCGTGATCTCCTCTTTCCCGGTGTCGACGCGCTTGACCACGGCCTTCTCGCCCTTGAACGGGCCCGCGATCAGCTCCACGATCGTCCCCTCGTTGATCCCCGATACGACCGGCTTCGGCACCAGGAAGTGCTGGATCTCGGCGAACGAGGTCTCGCCGTGGACCACGGCCCGGGCATGGGGAACCCGCTCGACGAGCTCCTCCATCCGGGCGAACTCCTCGGGCGTCTCGACCAGCACGTAGCCCTGGAGCTCCTTCGGCGCCATCACGGCGTAGACCTTGATGGTGGACTGCTCGACCGCCTTCCGGATATTGTCGGCGACCGTCCGCTCCTGCTTCGAGGTCGTCTTGACCGCGAAGTAGTGAAGCTCGTCCGCTTCGTCCCCGTTCACTTTGGCAACACCAGCATCAGTTCGTAGATGACAAAGCCGATCAGCCCGATCAGCACCACGCCGGCCGCGGCCACGAGCGCGATCTTCGTGAACTCGTCCCGGGTCGGCGTCCGGGCGAGCTTGAGCACCCGCCAGTACTTGCGGAAGAGCTCTTCGTTGACGTTGACCTTCGAGATCTTGACGTCCTTGACCTGGTCGCGAATCGTATTGAGGTCTACCATGACGAAATCACTTGAGGAAGTCTATATCGAACTGCCGGTTCACGACCGGGGTCTTCTTTTCGGAGCGGCCGTAGATCTGCGGCGAGCGGACGCCCGTCACGACGAGCATGGTCCGCATCTTGTGCTCCATGTCGGGGTCGATCTGCGCACCCCAGATGATCCGGGCGTTCGGGTCAACGCGGGCATAGACTTCCTGCACAACGCCCTCTGCCTCTTCCATGGTCATGTCCGGGCCGCCGACCACGTTGACGAGGGCCGCCGTCGCGCCCGAGATCTCCACGTCGAGGAGGGGGGAGCGCAGGGCCTTCTTGACCGAGTCGATCGCCTTGTCCTCCGAGTCGGACTCGCCCATGCCGATCATGGCGACACCGCCGCGTTCCATGACCGTCCGGACATCGGCGAAGTCGAGGTTGACGAGCCCAGGCATGGTGATCAGCTCGGTGATCCCCTTCACCGCCCGCATCAGCACCTCGTCGGCGACCTTGAACGCGGCGTAGAGGGGAAGCCGCGGCACGACCTCGAGGAGCCGGTCGTTCGGGACCACGATCACCGTGTCAGCGACGTCACGGAGGCGCTCGAGCCCAGCCTCCGCATTCTCCATGCGGATGGCGCCTTCAGCCACGAAGGGCAGGGTCACGACCGCGATCGTGAGTGCACCCTCCTCGCGGGCCGCCTTCGAGATGACCGGGGCACAGCCCGTGCCCGTGCCGCCGCCGAGGCCGGCAGTGATGAAGACCATGTCCGCGCCCGAGACGGCCCGGCGGATCTCCTCCTCGGTCTCGAGGGCCGCCTCCTCACCGATCTGCGGGAGCGAGCCGGCGCCGAGGCCCCGGGTCCGCTGCCGGCCGATCAGGATCCGCTGGTCCGCCTGGACCCTTGACAAATGCTGGGCGTCGGTGTTCACCGCGATCAGGCGGGCGCCGTGGATGCCCTCCTCCATCATCCGGGTGATCGTGTTCGATCCGCCGCCTCCGCAGCCGACCACGACGACCTCCGTGCGGAGCTCGCGGAGCACCTCCTCGAGATCCTCGTTGTTCTGTGCGTAATCCATCATGTGGTCGCTGTCCTTGACCCGAGCGAGCGCTTCCTCGACTATTGACCTCATAGATACTTCTCCAACCCCTCTACAAAGACCTCGGTGGCGCAGGGGGACCGCACCATCTCCGGGCGTATCTCCAGTCCGTCGATGACCACGGTCTCGCCGCGCTGCAGCCGTCCGAACAGCGGTCCCGGGGGCACGCCGAGTGCGGACGCCTTTTTCGGATCGAACCGTTCTCGTCTGATGATCAGACGGTCGCCCACAATGGCGGTCTGCTGGTTACCCGTTATGGTTTTTACACACAGGGTTATTAAATCATGTATGATCTGTTCCGCGACAGGGTCCGGAGCGAGAAAGACGGGCAGGAGCCGCCCTTCCCGGGCCAGTGCGGCAACGGGGAGGGCACCGACGGCCCCCGCAAGGCCCGGCTCGTCCGCACGGAGCGCCTCACCGACCAGCGCGGGGTCCGGCCGGACCGGCACCGGGTCCAGGCAGGAGGCGAGCGAGCCCACACGGAGCGCGGCCCCCGGTGCGACCGTCGACACGAGCGCGAGCAGGGCCTCGTAATCGGCCCAGGGGAGGGATCCGAGCCCGGCGAGGGCGCTCTCGCCGAGGAGCGGGAGGCCCGCCTCGCCGAGAAGGGGTGCGAGCCGTTCGTAGTCTCTCCGCGGCACGGCCTTGCGGTCCACGTACGCACCCACCGCGCCCGAGGCATCGACGAGGTGCGCGAGCATCGGTCCCTCGAGCCGGGACAGGTCGGCGGTGCGGACGATGTGGCCGAAGGCCCCGCGGGTCGAGAGCGCGACCGCGGTCTGGCGGGCTGCGTACTGGGTGCCGCCGAGCCCGAGGAGGGGGACGGCGAGCAGGTCCGGGGCCGCGGTCAGCACGGCCCGGGCCATGACCTCGCCCGCGGCCGGGTCCGCCCACTGCTCGGGGCCCGACCCGATCTCGACGAAGCACGACGGGGTCTCGAGGTCCGTCGGGCCGTGGTGGGTCCGCTCGTAGCTGACGCGGTAGCCCGCCGGAGCGAGCGCGGCGAGGCGGCGGAGCACGGCCTGCATGAACGGAGGAGGGCAGGGCGCGACCCGGTCGGCCTTCCCGCCGAGCGCGGCCTCGCCGACGTTGCCGGTCGCGTGGACCGTCAGCTGCGGGACGGGCCTGACCGAGGTGTGGCGCGAGAGGAAAACCACGAGGTCCGCGTCGAGGCCCCGGTCAACCCGCTCGGCGTGGATCAGCCGTCCCGCGACCTCGTGGAACTCCCAGTCGTCGGCCGGCCGGAGGTCGCCGACCAGCGCCTCGCACCATTCTCGGATCCGGACCCCGGCCGGATCGTCGCGTGAGTTGACGCCCGCTATCCGCATGGTGACGAGCGTGGGGCCGTGCTGCAGAAGAGTGCTCCGGTCCGGGCCGGTGAAAAAACCTATCTCTGTCGCACGCTAGTATGATCGCATGGACGAAGATAAGATACGCAACGCCTTCGCAGAGATGGGAATCGAGGGCGAGATCCGATGCGCCCAGGCCGAGGTGATGTCGAAGAAGTACGGGATCCCGCGGCTCGATATCGGGAAATACTGCAACACGCACGACGTGAAGATCCGGGGCTGCCAGCTCGGCTGCTTCAACTGATGGCCCGGTTTCTCTCGGTCGTCCCGGTCGACGAGGCGGTCGCGGCCGCGATCGGCCTCGCCCGCCCCGTGGGGACCGAGACCGTGCCTCTCGACGAGGCCTGGAACCGCGTGCTCGGCGCGGACGCCCGGGCCGACACGGACCTCCCGGGCTTTCGCCGCTCGACCGTGGACGGCTATGCGGTCCGGGCGGCCGAGACGGTCGGGGCATCGGACGCCATCCCCTCGTTCTTCCGGCTGAAGGGGCGGGTCGCGATGGGCGCCGGGGCCACGTTCGCGCTCGGCCTTGGCGAGTGCGCGTACGTCCCGACGGGCGGCGAGGTCCCCGGAGGGGCCGACGCGGTCGCGATGGTCGAGCACGCCGAGCTCCTGGGGGATGAGGTGCTGATCGCAAAGCCGGTCGCGGACGGCGAGAACCTGGTCCTCCCGGACGAGGACTTCGGAGCGGGCGAGATCGTGGTCCCGGCCGGGCGGCGGCTCTCGCCGCAGGAGGTCGGGGCCCTCGCCGCGGTCGGCAGGGTGGATGTCGAGGTCCGCCGGCGGCCCGTGATCGGCGTCGTCTCTACCGGAAACGAGGTCGTGCCCGTCGAGGCGGTGCCAGGAAGGAGCGAGGTGCGGGACGTCAACTCGTACCTCTGCCGGGCCTTCTGCCGCGAACGGGGCTGCGACACCCGGTTCTACGGGATCGTACGCGACGAGCCGGGCGCGCTCCGCGCCGTCCTCGAGACGGCCGCGAACGAGTGCGACGCGGTCCTCGTCTCGGGCGGCTCGTCCAAGGACGAGCGTGACCTGGGCGCGGCGACGATCGCCGAGCTCGGCGAGGTGCTGGTGCACGGGATCGCGCTCGCACCGGGCAAGCCGACGATCGTCGGCCGCGTGAACGCTATCCCCGCGATCGGCCTGCCGGGCCACCCGGCATCGGCCTTCGTGGTCCTGATCGTGATCGCGGGGCCCATGCTCGCGGCCCTCGCGGGCGACCGGACAGACCGTTCGCGGCGGGCCCGCGCGCGGTTGATCGAGAACGTCCCCTCGGCCCGCGGGCGCGAGGACTACGTCCGCGTCACGGTCCGCGACGGCGAAGCCCGGCCGCTCTTCGCGAAGTCCGGGCTGCTCAACTCGCTCGTCCGGGCCGACGGCCTGCTCCGGGTGCCGGCCGGGCGCGAGGGCTACGAGACGGGCGACGAGGTGGAGGTGCTGCTGTGGTGAAGCGATACCTCGCGGTCGTCTCGCTCGAGGAGGCGCTCGAGACGCTCCGGACGGGCTTCGCGTTCCCGCGCCCGACGGAGACGGTCCCGCTTGAGGAAGCGGTCGGACGCGTGACCGCGGCGCCGGTCTTCGCCCGGTTCTCCGTCCCTGAGGTCCACCTCTCGGCCATGGACGGGATCGCGGTCCGTTCCGCGGACACGGCCGGCGCGAGCGAGGGGCGCCCGGTCCGGCTCCTCGATGCCCTCCGGGTCAACACGGGCAACGTGGTCCCGCCGCCGTACGACGCGGTGATCATGATCGAGGACGTACTGATCAACGACGACGGCTCGTTCACGATCCGGCGGGCAGCGGCCCCCTGGCAGCACGTCAGGCCCGCGGGAGAGGACATCGGCGAGACCGAGATGGCCGTGCCCCGGGGGCGGCGGCTCCGGGCCGAGGACCTCGGGGCGCTCGCGGCCTACGGCCTTGCAGGCGTCGAGGTCGCGACGGTCCGGGTCGGGTTCGTCCCGACCGGGTCGGAGCTGGTCCCGCACGGCGAGCGGCCGGAGCCCGGGCAGGTGGTCGAGTCGAACACCCTCTTCGCCTCCGCCTGGCTCGACTCCCTCGGGTGCCGGTGCACGCGGTACCCGAACACCCCCGACAAGTACGACCTGATCCGTTCGCGTATCAGCGAGGCGGTCGCCGGAAACGACCTGGTGATCGTCTCGGCTGGCTCGTCGGCCGGCACGCGCGACTTCACGGCCGACGTGATCGCCGATCTCGGCGAGGTCCTCATTCACGGCGTCGCGATCAAGCCGGGCAAGCCCGTGATCATCGGCCGGGTCGACGGCAGGCCCGTGATCGGCCTCCCCGGGTACCCGCTTTCGGCCCTGACCGTGCTCCGCGAGCTCGTGGTCCCCCTGCTCGCCCACTTCGGCCTGCCGGCCCTCCCGCCCAGCGAGGTCCGGGCCGAGCTCTCGTCGCCGCTCACGAAGGAGGTCGGCGCGGACGAGTTCGTGCTCCTCGCGGTCGGGCGCGTGGGCGACCGCTGGGTCGCCGTCCCGCAGTCACGGGGCGCCGGGGTCCAGATGTCCGTGGTCCGGTCGAACGCGTACCTCAGGGTGCCGGCGCGGAACGAGGGGATCGAGGCCGGCGACGAGGTGCCCACCCGGCTGACCGTGCCGCAGGGAGCCGCCGAGCGGGCCCTGCTCGTCACCGGGTCGCACGACCCGGCGATCGACGCGCTCGCGGACCTCCTCTCGGCCGAGGGGATCGACCTCCACTCGGCCCACGTCGGCTCGATGGGGGGCATCTTCGCCCTCCGCCGGGGCCACTGCCACGCGGCCCCCATGCACCTCCTGGCCCCCGACGGCGACTTCAACGTGCCGTTTCTCCGGCAGTACCTGCCCGATCGGCCGATCCTCCTCGTCTGCGTGGCCGAGCGGCAGCAGGGAATCATCTCCCGCGACGGCCACGGGATAGAGGCGATCGGAGAGCACACCTTCGCGAACCGCCAGCGGGGATCGGGGACGCGAATGCTCCTCGACCGCTGGCTCGGCGAGCACGGGATCGAAACGGCCTCGATCCGGGGCTACAACCGCGAGTTCACGACCCACCTCGGGGTCGCGGTCGCCGTGAAGTCGGGCGAGGCCGAGATGGGCCTGGGGGTCTACTCGGCCGCGCAGGCCCTCGGGCTCGCCTTCAGCCCGGTCGCGACCGAGCGGTACGAGCTCGCGCTCGACCCGGCATCGCTCGAGGATTCGCGGGTGGCCGCGCTCGTGGACGCGATCTCGTCGGACGCGTTCCGCGCCCGGCTCGGGGCGATGGGCGGGTACGACCTCAGCCGCACCGGCGAGCGGCGCTGCTCGCAGCCCTGATCGCGGCGAGCGCGGCCTCTTCGGGCGTGGCGCAGGCGACCGCGCCCGAAAGGTCCCAGGACCGGTAGCAGGCCACGGGGATGCCGAGCTTCAGCGCGATCGCCAGCTCGGAGAGGGTGCCATACTCCCCGCCGACCGCGACCACCGCGTCGGCCGACTGGACCAGGACCACGTTTCTCGCATGGCCCATGCCCGTCCGGATCCGGACCGAGAGGTACGGGTTGCCGTCCGAGAGGTCGGGCAGGACGCCGACGACGACCCCGCCGGCCTCGCGGGCGCCCCGGGCCGCGGCCTCCATCACACCGCCTCGCCCGCCGGTCAGGACCAGCGCGCCGTGCCCGGCGAGGGTCGCTCCGACCACCCGGGCCGCCTCGAGCAGGTCCTCGCCGCAGACACTCGCCCCGCAGACCGCTATCTGCATGGAGACCTGTCTGCCCGAAAAGAGGGTAAAGATTACCGCCGCCGGAGGGCGAGCAGGGCCGCGCCGCCGAGCGCAGCGAAGGCCGACGCGAGGCCGAGCGACGCCTGCGTCGTGGCCGGCGCCGCGGTCGTCCCGGTCTGTTCTGTGCTCGCCATCGGCATAGGAGTCGTCGGCAGGGACGCGGTCGCGTTGACTGTCGCGGTCGCCGTAGCGTTCGGCGCGACCGTCGGGGGCACGACGGACGCGAGGTAGAGGTCGTAGAGCGCGTCCGGCGTCCGGCTCGCCGCCCCGGCGACCACGAGACGGGTGTCGTCCGGGGCCGTCACGGCGAGCGCCCGCGACGGGCCGTTGCCGATCGCGAACGACCGGTTCCAGGCCTCGGTGCCGGCCCTATCGAGCACGGCCACGTAGGACCGGGTGCCCTCCCGCGCCGCGACGGCGCCGGCGACGGCGTACCCGCCCGCGCCGGCTGGGGCGAGGGCGTACCCCCACGTCCGCGCGCCTCCGGCCGAGAGCCGCTTGCGCCATTGCTCGTTCCCGGCCGTGTCCACCTTCACCAGGACGGCCGCGTGCGAGCCCGCCCCGCCCACCCCGCCGAGGAGGAGCCAGCCGCCGTCTGAGGCCGGCGCGAGAGTCACGCCGGAGGCCGACTCCGCGCCGAACGAGTACGTCCGCTGCCACTCCCGGTTGCCGCCCGACGAGACCTTCACGAGAAGGATGTCGAGGAGGGCCGCGCGGTCTCCACCGATCGAGCCGACGACGAGGTACCCGCCGTCCGCCGTCGCCACGAGGTCGCCGACGACCAGGACGGAGCCACCGATGGGCAGGGACCGGTGCCAGGTCTCGCCACCGTCCTCGCCGACCCTCAGCAGCAGGAGCCCGGGGCTCCCGCCGCTCGGCGAGTCCGTGGTCCCGGCCACGAGGTACCCGCCGTCGGACGCCGGCCGGACGGCAGCGGCGGCATTCCTCCCGCTCCCGGCGGAGTACGACCGGGACCAGAGCTGCCGCCCGTCGGGGTCGAGCCGGGCGAGCACGATGTCCGCGCTCCCGGGCCCGGCGCTGCCGGTCCAGCCGACCACCACGGTCCCGTTCTCCGGCGTGTGGGCGGCCGCGACCGGGCTCGCGGCCCCGAACGGCACCCGTGCCTCGCGGACCGGGGTGCCGTTCGAATCCGCCCGGACCAGGTAGACCTCCCCGCCGGCCCCGCCCCCGGCCGAGTCTCCGACCAGCAGGTACCCGCCCCCGTCGGTTCCGAGCAGGGAGAGCAGGGTCTCGTTCGAGAGGCCGCCGTAGGTGTGCTCCCAGGTGGCCGGTGGCGTTGCATTCGTCTCCGACGTGGCGTTCGCGTCGGCGGCTGCGGCGCCGACCGCGAGCAGGAGGGCGAGGACGAACCCCGCCGCGAGTCTGAACAGGTCTCTCGTCATGCCATCATCGTCCATACCCTGGTGAGAGGTTATCGGCGGTTCAGAGAATAAACCCGGCAGGATCGGCCACGGCGGCCGTAGGAGCCCTCGCGAAAAAGTACTTGGGCTGAGACGACCGACTTAAATACCACTCATGGACGGAGAGGGTACGCGGTGAAGGACGTCGCCGGGAGCTACCGGCCGGCCGAGCTCGAGAGCGGAGTGCGCGGGTTCTGGAACGACGAGCAGGTCTACGCGAAGGTCAGGGCGCTCCATGCCGGCGACCCGCCCTTCTTCTTCGTGGACGGCCCGCCGTACACGACCGGCCACATCCACCTCGGCACGGCCTGGAACAAGATCATCAAGGACGCGGTCCTCCGCCAGGTCCGGATGAGCGGCCGGCACGTGATCGACCGGGCCGGGTACGACATGCACGGCCTGCCGATCGAGGTGCAGGTCGAAAAGCAGCTCGGCTTCGTCTCCAAGCAGGAGATCGAGGATTACGGGATCGGGCGGTTCATCGAGGAGTGCCGGACGTTCGCGGCAAAGAACCGCGAGCTGATGTCCGACCAGTTCCGCGCGCTCGGCGTCTGGCTCGACTTCGACAACCCGTACCAGACCGTGACCCCGGACTACATCGAGGCCGCCTGGTGGGCCCTGCGGCAGGCCGACGAGAAGGGCATGCTCGACCTCGGGCACCGGGTCGTGAACTGGTGCCCGCGCTGCGAGACCGCGATCGCGGACGCCGAGGTCGAGTACTGGGACGAGCGCGACCCGTCGGTCTTCGTGAAGTTCCAGCTCGATGGGGCTGCCGACGGGTACCTGGTCATCTGGACCACGACGCCCTGGACCCTCCCGGCGAACGTCGCGGTTGCGGTCGACCCCGAGCTCTCGTACGCCCTCGTCCGGGCCGAGAAGGAGGGAATCTCCGAGCGGCTCTGGATCGCCGAGGACCTGGTCGAGCCCGTCCTGAAGCGCGGCCGGTACCAGGACTTTCAGGTGCTCGAGACACGGCCCGGGGCCGAGCTCGTCGGGACCGCGTACCGCTCGCCCCTCGAGAACCTGATCGAGGTCCAGCGGACCATGCCCCACCGCGTGGTCGAGGCCGACTTCGTCACGCTCGAGAACACGGGCCTGGTCCACATCGCGCCCGGCCACGGCTGGGACGACTACGTGCTCGGGAC
>DAEF01000253.1 GCA_002495225.1 Methanoregulaceae archaeon UBA288
CGAGGTCCTGGCTGAATCGGGTAGATCGCTCTCGGCCCTCGAGGACGAGCTGCCGCCGTATCACTTCATCAGCGAGCGGATCAAAACGGAGCGGCCCGACGAGGTGATCGCCGCGGTCGAGGCTGCGTTCCCCGACTTCTCGGCCGATCGGACCGACGGGGTCCGGCTGGCAAAGGGAAAGACCTGGGCGCTGGTCCGCCGATCGGGGACCGAGCCGATCGTCCGCGTCATGGTCGAGGCCGAAGACCGGGCCGCGGCCGAGGCGATGCGCGACGCGGTCCTGGAGCAGGTCGCGCCGCTCACCGGCTAGAGCCGAGTCGCGGCCCGGGTTGGCGGAAGGAGGTCGTCCTCGGGCGGGGCCGCCGACCAGGGGCGCCCCCGTCTCCATCGGCTTCCCGGCAGGGGTCGCGTTCGGCGAAGACGGGGGCGCGCAGGGCGAGGCGTCCGTTCCGGATCAAAACGGTACGGGGAACGGATCAACCGCGTCCGGGTCGATCAGCCAGCCGTCGTTTCCGAACGTCGGATCCGGAACGGTCGATGTCATCGTGATCGGCGGAGCCGGAATCGACGCGGCAGTCAGTGTGAACGGAGACTCCCCGGCAACATCGGGCCGATCCGCTGCCTGTCATCCCGTTGAGTAGATCGAGAATCGGGGGGGCACCAGGACTGGCCTGTGCATCCGCACAGTTCCTCCAGGCAAGGTAAACCGGTTCTCCACCATTTTTTGGAGCAGAGCGAGCGCCGGCAGCGAGAGCTGGAGCCGCGGCAGCCCCGACCGTCACGGCGCGGTTCGAAGAGAGAGAAAAGGACCGGGGCCGTCATAACGAGGAGAGCCGCCTATCGTTCGTGCCCCCGCCCGGCGCCCCGGCAGTCCGAAGGGACGTGTCGACAAATAAGAGGCCTCGGTCTCCAAGTTCACCTGGAGAGCGCCTGCCATGAGACAGGCAGGAACTCCGGCAAAAGCAGCTGGATCGGGACGCTCTCTCATGCCCCGATGGGGGGGGTGCCGGAGCTGCCCGGCAGGATCGGGCACCACGCGCCCGGTACCGAGCCCGCCGGTCCGCAGAACACCGGTGACAGGGCCGGAGCCGGACGGCCCCTGACGCCAGGGTGCGCCTCCCGAGGCCTGACCCTCCGGCCGGTTGCTCGCCCTGTCCTGGTCGGGCACGCGCAGGGAACCGGGCTCGTCGCCTCCGTGGATCGCGCCGGGGGGAGGGCGAGAGAACGGGGCACCCTCAGATCGCGAGCATCAGCACGAGGAGGGCGCCGGTGGCGATCGTCAACACGAGGGCGACGGGCGCGCACTTCCGGATCACCTCGCCCTCCATCCCGAGCTGGTCGATCACGGCGGCCGCGTTGATGATCTTGGCCGGCGCTATCCCGGACGCGATCCCGCCCGCCACCGCGTGGGCCGAGTAGACCTTGATGAAGTCGAGGTCGAGGACGCCGGTCGCCCGCTTCAGGATCCCGTGGAACATCACGTTCGACGAGGCCTCCGAGCCAGAGACGAACGCACCGAAGAGGCCGAGAAGCGGGCTGATCGCCGGGAAGGCGACCCCGAACGTCATCGCGAGCGTGAGCCCGATCACGGCGTTCATGTTGATGTCCGCCGTCCCGGGCGCGAACGTGAGAGCGTTGTCGATGACAGTCTGGCCGGACCAGTCCATCACGTAGGCGATCGCGAAGAAGATTGCAGCGGCGAAAGTCGGAGCCCAGGCCCGCTTCAGCCAGACCTGGACGATCTTTCGCGCCTCGTCGCGGCCCCTGACCAGGAAAGGAGCCGAGACCAGGGTCGAGACCAGGACCCAGGTATACGCCTGGTTCAGCAGTTTCAGGTCGATCACCCTGTCCGCGACGATCGTGACCCGCTGCAGCGGGCCGAGCAGACCGTACAGCCCCGTCGATAGGACCGGGATGCTGATCACGATGACGAAGAAGACCAGCAGCAACCAGGGGAGCGCGGCCCGCCCGATCGGCATGACGTCGGCAGGCATGTCGTCCCTGCGCACCAGGATCGGCCTGCCCTTGGCGACGCGAAGCAGGAGAAGAACCACGATCGTGACCAGGCCCGAGAAGACACCCACGAGCCCGATCGCCGAGACCGGGAGGACCCGGACAAAGAAGATGGCCGATAGCCCGAGGGTGAGGCCGGCAACGATCGCCGGCACGAACCCGTCCCGCATTCCCTTCAAACCGTCCGCGATGTAGAGCATCCCGAAGGCGAACCCGGTCGAGACCACCGGGAGAAAGAGCGAGATCTGCGAGCCGAGCGGGGCAAGGTCGAGGTTGAAGACCTGGGCCGGGAGCGTGATCGGGACGGCGAGCAATGAGAACGAGGTGAGCGGGTCGTATCCGAGGCAGGGCAGGGCGATTGCCGCCAGCGGTGAGAACCCCAGGGCGAGCATGATCGGCGGGAGCATCGTGACCGGAGTGGCCCCGATCGAGACGAGGAAGGAACCGAGCCCCACGTTCAGGAGCATCACCTGCTCGTAGCGTTCGGCCGCGATCAGCCGGATGTACTCAGTGATCGACCTGATCGCGCCGGTCACGTCCATCATCGTGACCTGGAGGATCGTGAGCAGGACCATCAGCGAGATCCCGAACGAGGCGAGGATCCCGTTGACCGTGGCATACAGGGCGATCGCGGGTGAAGTCGAGAAGAAGAGGATGGCGATGACGACGGTCAGCACCCAGCCAACGAAACCCATCAGGGTCCCCGACTGCTTGAGGACAACGAGGCCGACGAAGATTACGAGAATGGGCAGTATGGCCAGGAAGAAGGAGATGAGAAGATCCACGGTGATCGCCTGTGAAACAAGTACATTGCTATCCTCAAACATAAACAATGCCAATCGCCAAGAGCCGGGCACTGGCATTCACTCTCACATCGCGACCGTCGCGGTTCAAAATTCCCTGCGACGACGGTTGATCGCGCACGGGTGCATTACGGCCGTGGCTAACTGCCGGACGCGCCCCAGGACGCCGCCCGATACGACCGGCCGTGCAATGGATCAGACGATGGCCGATGAACCCCGTCGTACCGTGTCGTACTCGCTCCGGAGCCCGGACGGGAGCAGTGAGATCGCGACTGTCACCCCGAGCGGGATCACGACCATGTCATCGAGCTGACCGACGAACGGAAGGAAGTCAGGGATGATGTCGATCGGGCTCGCGACGTAGGCGAGCGTGGCGATCATGACGACTTTTGCCGTGATCGGCACGCGCGGGTCGCGGACGCCGAGGAGAAGCATCTCGAGTGGTGCCCGGAACCGCCGCAGGCGTGAGTTCAGCGTCGAGAGCCGACGGACGGTCTTGACAAGTCCCATCGGAAGATCTGTTCGGCGAACCAGTATTTGTATGTGAGGTATGCGGCAATAAGCATGGAAAGGACAGAAAAGACCCCGTGAGACCGAAATATTTATAGAAACCGATAGCTACGGGGGAGGTGGGAGAGTGAACCAGCGACCATGCTCCGAATCTTCGCAACGATCCTCTGCCTCGGCGCGCTCCTCCACGTCTGTGCCCTCGCCGCGGATTTGCCTGCGGCAGAGCCCGACGGCCCGGAAACCCTGCGGGCTTCGACATCATCGGGCGGCAGTCCCCTCGGGGAGAAGGCAGGTGCGGCCGACGCATCCTCCCCCGGGGCGCATACCTCCTGGGTGGGCTCGCTCGTGCTGGTCTTCGGAGGGCTGCTCGGAGGACTCTTCCTCTTCGCGGGGGTGCTTTCGGTCCTTAGGGAACTCGGCGAAGCGCGACTGCGATCCGGGCCCGACGAACTGCCAGCGTCCTCGAACAGGATCAGGAACGACGAGGCGCCGCCGGCAGAGTAAGTTTGAACATTGCAGAAACAGTAAGCCCCAGGCGCGAGTCGAACGCGCGACCTGCTGATTACAAATCAGCCGCTATGCCACTAAGCCACTGGGGCGCAACAGAATTGTTGGGGCCGCGCCCGCAAAATCCTTCCGGGGGGAGCAACCCCGGGTTGCGCCGGTTGTGAGCCGATCCCTGTCGTGACGGCTGCACGCCGGCGGTGTCGAGTCCCGCACCTGGACGGACAGCATCCCCGGCGAAGCGAAACGGATAGGGTTATCGAACCAGATGCCACAGTATTCCAGAGGTCCATGCGGTCGGGGATAGAGGGTGAGAGCAGGGTAACGCAGAGTACCCCCCATCAGCCCCCGCTCCGGATCGTGCGTGTGATGATCCGAGCTCCCCGCGAGGCGTCGTCCGGCGTGAACCCCACCAGGAACCTCGCCACGAGGCAGACGGGGACGGACGTGACCGAAAGCCAGCCCGGACAGGGTGTGAAACCGTCTCTCCGCAGGGACAGGAGGTCATGAACTGTGCATCCGCTCGAGACACTGACCCGGCTCGATCGAGCCGCCGCGAGACTCGCCGGGATCGACCCGCAGTTCGTGGAGCCGGGCCGTTCGAACCTCGCCGAGGCGGCGCCGCGGGCCCGCGCGCCCGGCGACGTCGCGGCCCTCGCGGGCGGGTTCACCGTCGACAACCTGCGTGTCCGGACAGGCGGACCGGCCACGTACGGGGCCGATCGGGAGCTGGCCCGCGCGATCCTGACCGCGATCAGGTTCGAGCCCGCGGTGCGGGCCGCAGCATCGTTGCGGCCGCTCGCCGCACTCGCCCGGAACCTCGAGGAGCACCTCCGGGAGGTCGCAGTCGTCGACCCGCAGCACACGCCCCCCGGCATCTCGAACATGGACTGGGCGATCGCCCATGCCTCGAAGAACGGGGTCCCCGACGCGGTCCTGGTCAGGGAGAGGGCGCTCCTGTTCTTCGGTGGCTCCGCCGAGGAGGTCGTTGACGAAATACTTATCCTCTCCTCCCACGCCAGTATATAGGATCACTGCAGGACGGTAGGCATGGGAATCAAACCGAACTATATCAAGGCCTTCGGGCAGGAGCTCATGGTCCGCTACGGGGACCGGTTCTCCCGCGACTTCGATGAGAACAAGCTGACGGTCGCCGAGTTGACTGTAATCGACTCAAAACGCGTCAGGAACCGGGTTGCCGGGTATATCACAAGAAAGGTAAATAGACCCCGGCGCGTATAACATTCTTCTATGTTTGAGGGCGTTTATCCGGCCGTCGTAACACCTTTTCTGTCGGATCCGCAACAGTCCCTCGACCTCGAGGGCTTACGGTCGAATATCGAGGCACTGCTCGCCGCGGGCGTCCACGGGATCGTCCCGACGGGCTCGACGGGCGAGTCCGCGACCCTCTCCTTCGAGGAGCACGAGCGTGTCGTCGAGGTTGCGGTCGAGACTGCCGGGGGGAAGGTACCGGTTCTCGCGGGCACAGGTTCGAACAACACGGCGGAGGCGCTCCGCTTCACCAGGGCGGCGAAGGAGATAGGCGCGGACGGCGCCCTCCTGATCTCGCCGTACTACAACAAGCCGAACCGGG
>DAEF01000105.1 GCA_002495225.1 Methanoregulaceae archaeon UBA288
GCGCGACGCTGGCGATGATCTTCTCTGCCGACGACGGCTGCGACATCGGGAAGGACGGCGGCTCGGCGGTCTCCCCGGACTACAGGTCCGGCGACAACGCCTTCAACGGCAGGGTCAAGGGGGTGCAGCTCTCGATCGCCGAAGACGACGGAAAGCACGTGGTCGACCCCGTCGACGCGATCCGGATGGCCCTGGCGCGGCAGTAGGGCATTACCTGCGGGAGGTTCCATGGAAGGACAGGACCAGGCCCGTCGTATCGAGCCGCGCTGGCCGGTCGCGCTCGCGATCCTGGCGGTTCTTGCCCTGCTGCTGGGGTTGCCCGCCCGGGTCCGGGTGTACCCGGACTGGTTTTCCTCCGTCGTCGCGATGGTCGTGCTCGCCCCGCTTGCCGCCGTTTCCCTTGCGTCCGATAAAGCGCTATGGCAGCGGGTCGAGCGCACGGTCATGCTGATTTTCTGCCTGTTTTTCGGGTTTGGGACCGTTTCGAACCTGGCGACGCTGATCGGCGCCATTCTTCACCCGTCGGAGGGGATCGGCGGCCTGCAGCTCCTGGCCTCGAGCATCTCGGTGTGGGTCTCCAACGTGTTCGTGTTCTCGTTGCTGTACTGGCAGTTCGATCGCGGCGGCCCCGGACCCCGCGCGGGCGAAACGGTTTCGAGGTCGGACTTCCTCTTCCCCCAGGCGGGTGCTTCTTCCGAAGACGTGCCGCCCGGCTGGCGGCCGATGTTCGTGGATTACCTGTACCTCGGCTTCTCGACGGCGACGGCGTTCAGCACGACCGACGTCATGCCGCTGACATCCCGCGCCAAGATGGCGATGATGCTCGAAAGCTCGATCTCGCTCGTGACGATCGTCGTCGTCGCGTCCCGCGCGATCAATATTCTCGGGAACTGATCGGTTCCGGCGGAGAGGAGGAGAGCCGATGGGTGGAGAAACCGATGATAAGACGATCACCCTGTGGAAGAAGACAGCCCGCTTCCTCGCGGCCGCGTTCGGTTTTGTCAAGGCAGATGCCGGGATGCCGCCCGCCGGCGGTCCGGACGCGGCGAACCGTCTCGCCGGCCAGCGCACGGACCTCGCGATGGAGCGCACCTACATGGCCTCGGAGCGCACCCTCATGGGGTGGATCCGTACCGCCCTCTCCATGATCAGCTTCGGGTTCACCCTGGGGAAGCTCGGGCAGGCCCTCGACAGCGTCGAGGTGAAGGGATTCCTCGGGATGAAACGCATGGTCAGCGTAGAGAGCATGGCCTACTTTCTCGTCGTGCTCGGGACCTTGGGGCTGCTTGCGGCCACCGTGCAGTTCCGGATTCGCACGAACGAGCTGCAGGCCAGGGGGCTTCCGCCTCGGGTCAGCATCGCCTTTTACATCAGCCTGGTGCTGACGGTCGTGGGCGGTTTCGCCCTCACGGCCCTGGTGATGAATCTGTGAGCGGCCGCCTTCCCTGCGGGAGCTTCCTCCGCGCCACGGCCGCGTTGCTCGCGCTCGCCCTCCTCGGGCCCGGCTGCGCCAGCCTCGGCCCCAAGGCGATCTCCCGGGACCGCCTCGACTACCACGAGGCGCTGTCCTCCTCGTGGAAGACCCAGACGCTCCTGAACCTGGTCCGGCTCCGGTACGTCGATCCGCCGATCTTCCTCGAGGTCGCCTCCATCGTGAACTCCTATTCCCTGGAGTCCGGGGTCACCCTCGAGGGCGTCTTCGGATCCCAGGTCCCGAACTCCACCACCCTGGGCGCCCACGGGACGTACACCGACCGCCCGACCATCACCTACAGCCCGGTCGCGGGGGAAAAGTTCACGAGGAGCGTGATGACCCCCATCACGCCCGTGGCGATCCTGTCGCTGATCCAAGTGGGCTACCCCGTGGACGCGGTCTTCCGGCTCTGCGTGAAGACCGTCAACGGGATATCCAACCAGACGGGGGCCTTCGCCTTGAGGCAGCCGGCCGACCCGTCGTTCGTTCCGCTCCTCGAAGCGCTTCGCCGGATCCAGGTCTCCGGGGGGGTCGGCCTGCGGCTGGAGAAGCGCACCAGCGAAGAGACGGCGATCCTGCTCTTCCGAAAGAGCCGCTCGACGGCGCTGGAGGCCGACCGGCGGTTCGTGGCGCAGACCCTCGGCCTGACGGAGGCCGACGAGTACAGCTTGGTCTTCGGGGCGATCCCGGCCCGCCCCGGGGAAATCGCGATCCTCAGCCGCTCCATGCTGGAGATCATGTCGGAGATCGGCTCCGGCATCGACGTCCCGGAGAAGGAAATCGAAGAGAAGCGGGTCGTTCCCCCGCCGGTCTTCGAAGGAATGCCCGGCCCCGCGCTTCCCCCGCTGGTGCGCGTCCGGTGCACGGCGGAGCGGCCGGAAGATGCCTACGCCGCCGTGCGGTATCGCGGCCAATGGTTCTGGATCGAGGACCGGGACATTCCGTCGAAAAGGGTATTCTCGTTCCTGATGTTGCTGTTCTCCCTGGCCGAGACCGGCGGGCATCCGAACCTTCCGGTGCTGACGATCCCGGCGGGATAGCGCTGGCGCGAAGGAAAGAGAGACGGGATCATGAAAAAATGGGGACGGCGGGTCGCCGCGGTTCTGCTCTCGACCGTTCTGGTCCCGGCCGTGGCGTGGTGCGCCGCCGCGCTCTGGTTCGACGGGCCGGCGTCCCGGTGGCAGGCCGGCCTCCTGGCGGCGGGGTTCCCTGCGGCCTGTCTCGCGATCGCGGCCGGGCTGCGCCCTCCGCGCCGGGCGGCCTTCGCGGTGGTTTTCGCGGTCCTCGTCGTGGCGGCCTGGTGGATCCGGATCCCGCCAAGCAACGACCGGGATTGGCAGCGGGACGTCGCCCTCCCGCCGACAGCCGAACTTTCCGGGAGCCGCCTGACGGTCCACAACGTTCGCAACTTCGACTACCGCAGCGAGACCGACT
>DAEF01000200.1:0-508 GCA_002495225.1 Methanoregulaceae archaeon UBA288
ACTCGATCTCGACCGTGGTCTCCACGCGGGTCCTCTCCCCCCGAAAAGCCGTCGCCTTCGCGGCGTTCTTCAACTTCGTCGCCGCCTTCGGGTTCGGCGTCGCGGTCGCATCCACGATCAGCAAGACGATCAACCTTGACCAGGTGTCGACGGAGATCATTCCCTACATCGTTCTCGCGGCCCTGGTCGGGGCCATCAGCTGGAACCTGATCACCTGGGCCCTCGGGTTTCCGTCCTCGTCGTCTCACGCGCTGATCGGCGGGCTCGCCGGGGCCGGGATCTCGGCGGGCGGCATCGCCGCGGTGAAGCTCTCGACCGTCCTGGTGGTGGCCGAGTTCATGGTGATCTCCCCGATCATCGGTTTGATCGCGGGCTTTTTCTTCATGGTCCTCGTCCTGCGCCTGACCCGCACGTTCGCTCGCGAACAGATCGATACCCACTTCCGGCGCCTGCAGCTCGTCTCGGCCGCCGCGTACAGCTTCAGCCACGGCACGAACGACGCGCAGAA
>DAEF01000200.1:554-3651 GCA_002495225.1 Methanoregulaceae archaeon UBA288
CGCCGCGATCGCGCTCGGCACGCTCACGGGCGGCTGGCGGATCGTGAAGACGATGGGGTACAAGATCACGCGTCTCCGGCCGGTCCACGGGTTCGCGGCCGAGACCGTGAGCGCAGGGACGATCATCGGCATGTCGCTCGCCGGGATCCCGGTCAGCACCACCCATATCATCAGCACGGCCATCATGGGCGTGGGCACGACCAAGGGGCCGGGCGCGGTGAAGTGGGGGATCGCGCGGAACATCGTCGGGGCCTGGATCCTGACGATCCCGGCCAGCGCGGCGATCGGGTTCGCCGCCTTCTGGGCCCTGCACCTCGTCTTCTGACGGCGTCCGCGCTCTCTCTTTTATGATTCTTCTCGAAAAACTGTCGTCGCGAGCGACGGCTGCCGGGCAGGACTCCTGGAAAACGGGGCGTCCGGACCGCTCAGGTATGCCGGATCACGATATCGGAGATGATGTTCGCAACCGTCTCGCACCGGTCGGTCGCGCGCTCGAGCTCCTCGTAGACGTCCTTGAGCTTGAGGATCTGGACGGCGTCGTTCGTTTTGAAGAGATCGGAGAGGGCGTGACCGAGCACGTCGTCGGCGAGGTTCTCGAGCCGGTTGATCTCGATCACCCGTGCGTCGATCTCCTTGCCGTTCGAGAGCTTCCGAAGGCTCCGGATCGCGCCCTGGAGCTCGACCACGGAGAGCCGGATCATCTTCGCGAACTGCCGCATCACGTCGTCGGACTCCGTGATGCCGTAGACGCGCATCATCTGGACCGAGCCCTCGATACAGTCCAGGACGTCGTCGAGGACCGAGGCCAGGCGGGAGATCTCCTCGGGCTCGAGCGGCGTGATGAAGGTCCGGTTGAGCTGGAAGTAGATCCGGTGCGTGACCGTATCGCCGGCATGCTCGAGGTCCTTCAACCGCGGGCAGCACCCGACAGGGTTCGCCCCCGACTCGGTGAACTGCACGAGCACGTCTGCAGCTTCGACCAGGATGTCTGCCATCTCTTCAAACAGGTCGAAGAAGACCCGGTCCTGCGGAATCAATACCTCTCTCAGGCCCACGGTGGATCACACGGTAATTGATCGTTCTCGCAGGTAAAGGAGTCGGTATCGGCCGGGAACGGCGTTGCCGTACGGAGGAATTACGAGGAGAAGGTGCGAGAAACGAGTGGACCGAGCGGGAATTGAACCCGCNNAAAAAAGAATGGACCGAGCGGGAATTGAACCCGCGGCCTCTACCATGCCAAGGTAGCGATCTACCCCTGATCTATCGGCCCGTTGCCTTACCTAATTGGCACGCCGTGCACTTAAGAATTCCCGTACAGCCCATCGAAATCCTGATGCCTCGTCCGGCTCCACGGTGTTGGATGGTCAGGGTCGGCGTCCATGTCTCGATCGCGGGATCGATCGCGAAGTCCGTCGAGCGGGCGCTAAAAATCGGCTGCGACACGTTCCAGGTCTTCTCGCGCAACCCGCGCGGCTGGGCCGCGAAGCCCCTCGCCGTCCCGGAAATCGACGCGTTCCGCGCGGCGCTGGCCGCGTCCGGGCTCGCGCCGGCGGTCGACCACATGCCGTACCTCCCGAACCTCGCGTCGCCGAAGGACGAGGTGTACGAGCGGTCCGTGCTCGGGCTCGCGGACGAGCTCGTGCGCGCGGATGCCCTCGGCATACCGTTCGTCGTGACCCACCTCGGTCACCACCTGGGAGCCGGGAGCGAGGTCGGCGAGGCGCGCGTGATCGCGGCCCTCGACCGGGTCGTCGCCGCCGCGCCCCCGGGCGTGACGCTCCTTCTCGAGAACACGGCCGGCGAGAAGAACAGCGTCGGGTCGGACTTCGCCTCGATCGCCCGGATACTCGAGGGATGCGACTGTTCCGGGCGCCTCGGCGTCTGCCTCGACACCTGCCACGCCTTCGGCGCCGGGTACGACCTCAGGAACCGGGACGGCGTGGAGGAGACCCTCGCCGCCTTCGAGGACGCGATCGGGTTCGACCATCTCCGCGTGGTCCACTGCAACGATTCGAAGGGCGAACTCGGCTCGGGCCTCGACCGGCACGAGCACGTCGGGCTCGGTGCGATCGGCGAGGAGGGGTTCCGCATCCTCCTCCACCGCCCCGAACTCCGCGACCTCCCGTTCATCTGCGAGACCCCCGAGGACGACCGGCGCGACGGCGCCGGGAACATCGCGAAGGTCCGCGAACTCGCGGCCTGATTCTGCGCGTTTACTTCTCTCCCTGATCCGAACCGCCCGGCTTCTACCACGATCCGCGAAAGGTTATTCGGTAATCGACGAAAACCATCAGGTCTACAGATGAGGATCCCATGACGCGAAGAATGCTCAGCGAGTCCGAAGGCTACGACCTGCTCCGCGAATACGGTGTTCCCGTGCCCGGGTTCGAGCACGTGACCACGCCAGAGGCCGCGGGGGAGGCGGCCGAGCGGATCGGCTTCCCGGTCGTGATGAAGANNTCGTCTCGCCCCAGATCGTCCACAAGTCCGACGCGGGGGGCGTGGTCGTCGGCGTCGGCTCGCCCGGGCAGGCCGCAGCCGCGTTCACGAAGATCACCGGGTCGGCCCTGGCGTACGACCCCGGCGCCGAGATTACCGGCGTGCTCGTCGAGGAGCAGGCCGCGCCCGGCCTCGAGCTGATCATCGGCGGCAAGACGGACCCCGCCTTCGGGCGGGNNGCTGACCTTCGGCATGGGCGGCACCCTCGTCGAGCTGATGAAGGACGTCACCCTCCGGATCCTCCCGATCGAGGAGGCCGACGTCCGGTCCATGGTCCGCGAGATCAACGCGTACCCCCTCATCGCCGGCTACCGCGGCATGAAGCCGCGGGACGAGGAGGGGCTCGTGCAGACGATCCTCTCGGTGATCCGGTTCTTCGAAGAGGCCCCGGGCGTGGTCGAGTTCGACATCAACCCCCTCCGCCTCTACGAGCAGGGAGGGTGCGCCGTCGACGCGCGGGTGATCGTCGACGACTGCATCCCCGAGGTCGTGGCCGCGGAGAGGATCGAGCTCCCGCTCGAGTACTTCAACCCCCGGTCGGTCGCGGTGATCGGCGCCTCGTCCGATCCGCGAAAGATGGGGTACGCGGTCATGCACA
>DAEF01000190.1 GCA_002495225.1 Methanoregulaceae archaeon UBA288
GACCGCACTCCTCGGAGATCAGGGTCCGGCAGAGGCGGAACTCACGCAGGAGCGCGACCACGGCGTCCTCGGCCACCTGGTCGAGCAGTTTTGTCTCCGCCTGCGCCGCGCCGATGCCGACGATCTCGCCCCCCTCCGCCGTGTTCACGAGCGGCAGGGCAACCTCTTCGACCGACGCCGCGATCTCCCGGCATGCCTCCGCGAACTCCATGTCATTCCCGAAAGGCGCCGCCGTCCGGGCCCCGATCGTCCCGTCAGGACCGACAGGCCAGTCCCGCGAATGGTGGGGCGCCTCCGAGGTATTTATGTAGCCCAATCAAGATAAATTACTACTGCAATCCTGCAGACGGTGGTTGTTTTTAATGAAGGAACAGACGGAAGTCGGCAAGCTCAAGGAGGGGCGGTACATGGTGGTCGATGACGAGCCCAGCAAGATCCTCTCCATCTCGATCTCGAAACCGGGCAAGCACGGTGCGGCAAAAGCCCGGCTCGACGTGGTGGGCATCTTCGACGGTGTCAAACGCTCGATCGTCCAGCCGGTCTCCGCCAAGGCCTACGTGCCGATCGTCGAGCGCAAATCGGCCCAGGTGCTCTCGATCTCGGGCACGACGGCGCAGTTGATGGATATGAAGGACTTCTCGAACTTCGAGATCGAGATCCCGCCCGAGAAACAGGGCGAGGTCGAGACAGGCAAGGAGCTCATGTACATCGAGTCCATGGGCAAGCGGAAACTCGACTGAACCGGGAACGGTTGGTCCGTCGTTCCAACGGAGAAAGTTCGATATGGACCGCGGCGTATCTGAAAGGGTATGCTCGAGGTCCAGAGTTACCGCTTCGCCGACGCGCTTGCCAGTTACGAGGACGCCCGCTACGTGATTCTCGGCGTCCCGTTCGACAATACCACGTCGTATCGTCCCGGCACCCGCCTCGGCCCGAGGTCGATCCGGGAGGTCACCTACAATTTTGAGCCGTACGTCCCGGCATTCGATCTCGACATGGATCAGGTTCCGCTCCACGACATCGGCGATCTCGATGTGCCGGTCGTGCCCGAGGACATGGTGGCGCAGGTCGAGGAGGCCGTCTCCGAACTCGTTCGCGACGGAAAGTTCCCGGTTCTGCTCGGCGGGGAGCACACACTCACCATCGGCGCTGCCAGGGCAGTCCGACCGGAATGGTACGTCGTCCTCGACGCCCACCTCGACCTCCGAAGCGAGTACCGGGGTACCCGGTACAACCACGCCTGCACGAACCGGATCGTGTACGAGGAGGTGACAGAGAACGTCGCGATCATCGGGGCCCGCTCGGGCGAACGCGAGCAGTTCGAGTTCGCCAGGGACCTGGTCTGCGTCACCGCGGACGAGGTCCGTCGTGCGGGAATCCACGCGGTTCTCGACGACCTGGGAGCCGCGATCGGGTCCTGTTCGGTCTACCTCTCGATCGACGCCGACGCGATCGACTGCTGCCTGACCCCCGGCGTCGGCACGCCCGAGCCGTTCGGCCTGACACACTACGACGTTCGGGCCGCGGTGGAGCGACTCGCACCGCTCTCGGTCGGGTTCGATTACGTCGAGGTCTGCCCGATCGATAACGGCCAGACGGCGGCCGTCGCGGCCGAACTGGTCCGGCTCTTCGTCGCGGCCCACTGGTCGAGCCATGGCGGGAACCGGTGAGATACCCTTATTTGCCGGGCCCGCGCAGGGGAGGCGATCACCATGGGGTATTACCAGATCGCGTACGAGGTCGAGGGGTTCACGGTCGGCCAGATCAGAGAGATGCTGGCCGAGCTGGACGACGACTACCTGCTCCTGCCGGTCTCGACCGAGTCACCGTTCTCGGACGACGTGCGGTACATCCGCGTGATGAGAGAGGGTGAAGGCGGCATCTTCGAGCCGATCGGGATCCTGTCGCCCGAGAACGACCGGATGATCACGCAGGAGGAGCTCGAGGGCGAGTTCGAGGACGACGAGGGGTGCGACTGCGAGGAGTGCCGGTAGACGGCCCCCTCTTCTCTTCTCTTCTCTTCTCTTTTCTTCATTAACCCGACCCGCGTCTTTTCAGGGGGGACGCACCTGTCGTGGGGTTCTCAGCCTGGTCAGGAGATGCAACGCGACCGTCGGGCCGCGCCCGGTTCGTTCGGGCCGTGGGCCTCGTATCGGCTACGGACGGGTACCCGCGAGAGCAGGCAGGTCGCTTCCAACCGGGCGGTTTCCTGGTCCGGATGAGGTCAAGCATGCCGGCGATGAGCGATCCCGATGGCATCATTGACGACCGGGGTCCGTTCCGGTGGACCGAACCCCCTCCCATCGTTTGCCCGTCGTGATGCACACGTCTCCTGCCCTGTCGCAATGTTCAAATCGTCGTGGTGTCTCTGATCGATGATGATCCCCGATGATCTGGACGAGCGGGCGCTCGCTCTTCACGCATCCACCCCCGGCAAGATCGAGGTTGTGCCGACCGTCCCGCTCGAGACCTCCGACGACCTCGCGCTCGCCTATACCCCCGGGGTGGGAGCCGTCTGCCGCGCGATCGCGGCGGACCCGGCGGCCGCCTACCGGTTCACGGTGAAGGGGAACACGGTCGCGATCGTGACCGACGGCACGGCCGTTCTCGGCCTTGGGGACATCGGCCCGCTCGCGGCCCTTGCCGGTGATGGAGGGAAAGGCCGCGCTCTTCAAGGCGTTCGGCGGGATCGACGCGTTTCCGATCTGCCTCGAAGGGCACCAGGCGGACTTCGCGGATCGAATCCGGAGCATCACACCGGTCTTCGGAGGGATCAACCTCGAGGACATCGCGGCCCCCCGGTGCTTCGAGGTCGAGGAGGCCCTGCAGGACTGCGGGATCCCGGTCATGCACGACGACCAGCACGGGA
>DAEF01000030.1 GCA_002495225.1 Methanoregulaceae archaeon UBA288
TCGGACTGATCGTGCGAGCGCCCGGAGCTAGGGAGATCGTGCTGCCGGGCTCGGGGTCAACGAGGTGAAGAAGAGCGGCATCGAGGGGATCGCATCCATCTCTCCACGGGCCACGCCTCGTCCGCATCCCCGGCATTCTTAAGTCGATCGCAGAGGACCACTCATGCTGCACCGGTGGGATCCCACAGACCCGATTTCATATTTGTCAAGTCGGTGGCAGGCTGGAAACGACGGAATCCAAGCGACCCATTAAAGGCATGCCCCCCCATCTTCACCGCGCGGCCCTGATATCCGTGGTTGCAGAGGAGACCCCGTCTCATTCATCCATCCACATGGGTCTCTCCACAAAATTCAGGAGAAAATCCAGGCTGTCCTCGAATTCGCCAGGGCTTTTCACCTCGAGGATCCGCGGGACCCTGGCAGGAAGGAGTGGAAGAATTTCGCCGAATTCGACAGATCCCGTTCCACAGGCGGCATGGTCGTCAATTACTCCTCCGTTATCGTGTAGGTGGACATGAACGGGCGGGTACTCCTCCAGGAACATGCGGATATTCCCGTTGGGGTGTGCGTGACCGAGATCGAGGGTGTAGTCGAGGTCCCGCTCCCTCAGCTGCCGGATGAGTTCCGGCGAGCGGAAGTGACAGCACTCCCAGCTGCCCATATTCTCCGGGGCGATCCGGACCCGGTATGACGCCTGAAGAACGGCAAGATCGTCGAGGGAGCGGAGGAGCGCGGCGTACGAATCGGCATGGACCTGACGCCACGCACTGTAGCCCGGGTGCACGACGAGGGTGGTGGCGGAGATCGCGTCGCAGATCTCGCAGAGGTCGTCAATTACCCGGATCCCCGTCCGTCGTACCCTTTCGTTGGTGCTCGCCAGGTTGATATCGGCTCCGGGAACGTGCACACTGTACCGGGCATCGATGCAGTGGCAGGCCGACGAGTCGCGGAAGAGGTCGTGAAGCCCGTCGGACAGGATTTCAATCCGGTCCGTCTTCTCCCGGAGCAGGGCGAGCGCGTCTATAAGCGTATAGTCCATGCAGCAGTAGGTCGAGCAACCGTAGAGATGGGAGCCCCTCACGCGGCACCTCCGGTGAGGCCGGAACACCGCCGCAGGAGGTCTCCAGGGGAGACCGGCGTCAGACGGCCGGACCTCCGGAGATGCTCGAACAGGGCGGTTGCCTCGCCATCCGTGAAGTCAAATATCCCGGGGTCCCTGCCCTCGTCTCCGGTCATGAAGAGGATCGGGGGACCGTCTTCGCGGGCAGCGAGGGCGCTCAGGTTCCCGAGGTTCCCCGGTCCGATTGGCATCGCTGTGAGGACCGCGAGGTCCGATTGACCGACGATCTCCTGCAGGGAGGCGGACGACGCCTCCGATATGGGCGAGAACGGGGGTTCGACGATGCAGGGAATACCGAGTCGACGCGCTGTGTGATAATCAGAGTCGTTCCCGGCAAGCACCCCCGCGGTGACCGTACAGCCGGCATAGACGAGGGCGGGTAAAAGCCAGCCTCCCGATCCGCCGCCGCAGACGACGTGGACCCTCCTGCCAGAACCCTTGGTCGTGGGAGGTGCGTAGAGTGGCAGGATCACGGGTCTTCCGGTGTACGGGTGCAGACTGACGATCGCTTCGAGGTTGAAGACATCCCGGAGGAGCTCAGTCGTGATCACGTCGCGTGGGGGGCCGCAGGCCGCGACCCTGCCGTCGGAGAGAACCAGGATCTCGTCGCAGAAGTGCGCGGCGAGATTCAGGTCGTGAAAGACGCCGATGACGGTTGCCCGGTTTTGGACAAGTGCCTGGAACGCGGTCAGGATCAGGATCTGGTGGCTCGCGTCCAGGTGGCTGGTCGGTTCGTCGAGGAGGATAATGCCGGTCTCCTGCGCGAGAGTCCGGGCGATCAACACCCGCTGCCACTCCCCTCCACTCAGTGTCGTGATCCGGCGGTCGGCCAGGTGGGTGATCCCGACCGTCGCCATCGCATTTCGACAGACCTCGAGATCGTTCTTCGAAACGGCAGATAAGAGTGTCTGGTGGGCATAGCGTCCCATCGTGACGACGTCCTCGACACCGAAATCGAAGGTCCGGTACGCCTCCTGCGGGACGACGCTCAGGGCCCGGGCCAGGTCTCTCCTGCTGTAGAGCGTAATGTCCTGGTCCTTCAGGCGGATGGTGCCGGCCTGAGCCTTGAGGGAGCGGCTCATACACCGGATCAGCGTGCTCTTGCCCGACCCATTCGGGCCGATGATGCCCACGAAGCGCCCGGTGCCGGCGTTCAGGGTGACCCCGTCGAGGATCCGGTTCGTATCGATCACCACGTCCAGGCCCTGGATGGTGAGCGGAGGTGTCGTCATCCGCTCAACCGCCTCCGCACGAGGTACAGGAAGAAGGGAGCCCCGAAGAACGCCGTGATGATCCCGACCGGGAGGTCCGAGAGGTATGTTCTCGATATGGTATCTGTCCAGAGGAGGATCAGACCCCCCGTCAGGGCCGCGACGGGGATCAGGGACCGGTGCTGTGGCCCGGTGAATGAACGGACAAGGTGAGGGGTTATCAGCCCGATGAACCCGATGGACCCGGCGATAGAGACGGCGATCGCGGTGACGAAGGCGCTGACGGCAAGAAGCAGGAGTTTCACCCGCTCCGTGTCCACGCCCAGTGTGGATGCCTCCTCCTCCCCTAGCGAGAGGATGTCCAGTTCACGGCCCGCGAGGACGAGGACGATGACGCCGGGGATGATCAGGCACCCGGTGGAGACGCTGTTCCAGTCGGCATTCCAGAGCCCGCCCATCAGCCAGTAGATGATCTGGTGCAGGTTCTGCCCGGCCCGGTACATCAGGAACGAGAGCATCGCGGATAGGAAGAAGCTGACCGCTACACCCGAGAGGAGCAGGATCTCGACCGAGGCGCGCGTGCCCTGCCGGGCGATCAGGTACACGGTGAAGATCGAGCCGCATGCACCGCAGAACGCGAGGACCGGGACGTAGGATCCTCCCAGAAAAAGGATGGCGACCGCCGCCCCCAGCGCGCCGCCCGCCGATGTCCCGAGGACGTACGGGTCGGCCAGCGGGTTCCTGAACAGGCCCTGCATGGCGGCTCCCGCCACGGCGAGGCCCATGCCGACCAGGATCGCGACAAGGACACGCGGGAGGCGGATCTCGTGAAAGATGAGCGAGGCCGTCTCTCCCAGCGTCTCCCAGGGGAAGACGACGCCCGACGGGCCCAGGCCGGCGCAGAGGACGGCGCTAACCCCGGCAACCGCGCCGAGCCCTGCAAGCAAGATCCAGCGGGTCATGGACCTGGATCCAGACTTCGTTCCGGTTCCGCCCTCCGCCTCCTCGTCAGCTGTCGTCACGTGTATCCTCCTCCGGCCGTATTCGCTCTGACGGCAGTGCTCACCAACATCTGTCTCTCCTGATCACGAGCCCGAGGGCTCACTTTCTCCGGCATTACCATCGTTATCATATCCTGGGATCACATTTCGATAAAATCGTTAAATCTCGGTCAATTTCGCCAATCGGGTTTTCTGCAGAGTGTCCGAGAAATAATGAACGAAGAGTATGAAATTGATCAAGTACATTCTCCCAAACTCTTCCGCTGTTGATGGCGATGACGGAGATTCTGGTCAAAATCATTTTTGTACAAGTGTAATTGCCTTAACACAAATTAAAATGATCAATTTTTTTTACTTTAACACAAATGTACTTTCATCCATGTGCCCTTCATCGCGAATTTTGGCCTGTGCGCTTCTCATCTGCCTCCTTCTCGTGGGATGTGTGAGCGCGGGTTATCCGCTGTTTCACCACGACCCGCAACGGACCGGTTTCGTCCCCGAGGCCGGCCCGGGAGACAGCACGCTCCGCTGGAGCGCACCGATCGGCGAGTTCATCGGAGCACCTCCGATCGTGGACAATGGCCGGGTCTATGTTGGGGTCTGGCCGGACATGAACTTCCAGCCGGGCGAAGAATATTACTTCTACTGTCTCGACGTCGCCAGCGGAGACGTGGTCTGGAAGAACCCGCTCGGGATCGGGGAGGGCACGGTCTCCGGAGCGGCCATCTCCGGGGACCGGCTCTTCGTCGGGTGCATGGACGGGAAACTCTATTGCATTGACAGACAGGACGGAACGACCCTCTGGAGTGCCGGGGTGGACCTCGGGCAGGCGGAGGGTAACTGGTATGGCCTCGCCTCTTGCCCTGTTGTGGACAACAGTATGGTCTACGTGACCTCCCTCACGGACGGCGCCCTGCACGCCTTCACCACCGACGGGACCGAGGCCTGGAACGTCACCACCGGAAACGGAACCTTCGCGTACTCCTCGCCGGCCGTCGACGGAGACCGGGTCTTCTTCGCCGGCAAGGCGGGAGTAAACGCCCTCTACTGCGTCGATACCGCGACGCACCGCGAGGTCTGGAATACCACCGTTCCGGGGGAGATCAAGTCCACCCCGGTGATCAGCGACGGCACCGTCTTCTTCACGACCACGAACACGCTCATCGCGGTCAACACGGAGAACGGAAGCGTTCGCTGGACCCGGCCCATCAGCGCGTCATGGGGCACGCCGGCCGTCGCCGGCACCTCTCTCTACCTCGGGACACGGGCCGATGCCGCCCTCCACTGCTTCGATACGGCCACCGGCAGCGAGCGATGGACGTTCGCGGCGAACGGCAAGATCGACACCTCGCCCGTCGTCACCGACAACGCCGTGTACTTCTCCTCGAACTGCGCCACCGGTACGGTCTACGCGGTCGATACGTCGGGCCACGAGCTCTGGCGTCATGCGACGACGAATTATGTCATGTCCTCGCCGTCCGTCTCGGACGGCACCCTGTACATCGGTTCGGACGAGGGCACCCTCTATGCCTTCGGCAGCACACCGGCGCCCTCACCTGTCAGGTGGAACGGCACGGTCCCGCTCGTCGATGGGACGACGTTCGGCATCCACCCCGTCAACGACCCAAGCGCCACGCTCACGGTCAACCGGACCTCGGCGCTCGGCGCCCTCGATGCCGCCGCGACCGCCGGGACGTTCAATTACACGGTCAAATCCTCCGACTGGGGCCCGTTCATCGACTCGATCGGCGGGGTCGCCTACAACGCGACCTCCTGGGACTCCTGGCTGTACCTGGTCAACGG
>DAEF01000224.1 GCA_002495225.1 Methanoregulaceae archaeon UBA288
AGGGTCTGAAGGCGACCGAGCTGCAGAAGCTGGTGACGCTGCGGGTGCAGCCCGCCTCGCCCGACGGAACCCTCGAGCTGGACCCGCGCACCGCGACGGCCCTGGCCGACCTCCTGGTGCGCGAGCTGTCCGACGCGTAGCCCGCGTTCCCAAACCACCGCCCCGCCACCCCGACCGTCCCGTCGACCCCGCGGCCGGCGGCGCGGCTTGCGTCCGCCGGCCGACCGGATACGATCCCGGCATGCCTCGAACACACAAGGGGAGAGGAGCCGGGCGCGTCGCGGCCGGGCTGCTGGCCGTGGCCCTGGGCGCCGGTTGTGCGCCGCGCGCTCCGGCGGAGCCGCGCGGTTCGGACGCAGTCGGCGGGCGGCTGCTCGTCACCTTCGAGGACGGTCTGTCCTCGACCTTCCTGCTGGTGCGGGCCGAGGTCGCGTTGGACGGCGTGCCGCTGTGGACCTGCCACGACCCGCAACGGTCGCTCGACGCGCGCGAGCCGGTGCTGGTCCACGACGGGCCGGTGACGGGCGGTGGACACCGCCTGGAGTGCGGCGCGTGCGCTCGACAATCAGTTTCAGACGGACACCCACAGCGGCTGCAGAAACCAACCGTGCCGCGGCCAGCGGACAACTACTCCCCCTCATCGCCGGCGCAGCGGAATCCCAACCACGGCATGGCGCCCGCTGCCACGCCCTGGCGGTAGTACGCCTTGATCTCATCGGTATTCCCGCAGACGTTGCTCCCTCGAGCGACCCGCCAGCCCTCCACCGTGCCGGGTTCGGCGGGTTCCCAGTGCGGATCGATGCACGGCCGGCCGCACAGCGACGCCACGTCGTCGACGATGGCATCCGAGGTGATCTCCGACACGTTGCCGGCCATGTCCTCCACGCCGTACGGGCTCCTGTCGTACGGCTCCGAGCCGACTTCGTAGAGGTCGACCACGGCTGCGGTGGTTCCGTGCGGCGTGCAGCACGACACGAAGGAGGACGAAGGGCCCCGGGTACCAGCCTTGGGCAGGGCACAAGGCTCCGCTGGGATGCTGGTTCCGCTGGTCCACGAGTACCACCGGAGGCTATCTTCGTCGCCGCACTCCGCCGGCTCGACGACTTCGCAACCGCCGCGCGCCGCCTTCTCCCATTCGGCCTCGGTCGGGAGCCGGCGGCCGATCCACCGGCAGTAGGCGTCGGCATCCTCGAGGTTGACGCACCGGACCGGCCGCCGGTCGTCCTCGGGCGGCGGTTCGCCGCCACCCTGCTCCCCGCAGAGCCCCTCCAGATGCCACCGGCAAAACCCGGCCTCGACGCACAACCTGTACCGCCGATTGGTCACCTCGAAGCGGTCGATCTGGTAGGCGGACAGCTGCACCTCGAACGGCCTCGACACCATCCGAACGTCGAGGTCGTCGCTGCCCATCATGAATGGGCCGGCCGGGATCGACACCTGCTCGCACTCCGGATACGGGCACCGGTTCTCCGGCCCCGACGCGTAGCAGCCGGGGCCGAGCGTCACGAGCGCCAGCAGTGCGAGGCGCCGTCGGGTCACCAGGTCCATGACGAGAACGCCTCCCACAGGTGTTGCCGGCAGTGGCCGCAGAAGCCGCCCTGGCCGTTGCCCATGAAGCAATGATAGAGAGGATAGTCCGAGCGGCCGGCATCCGGAATGACCGGCGCACCCATGCAACCCTCCGGGTCCAAGACCGGACACGTCTGGTCCTGCTCGATCCAGTCCTCCCCGAATCCTGAACTGGGAGGCCGATCGTTGTCGCACGAAAGACCGGCCGCAATGTTGCCGTCGTAGCCGGTCCTCGAATACTCCTCGCAAAGGTACCTCGTGCGGCCGGCGGGGTCCCGCCAGCCGAAGATGTGCCCCAACTCGTGAACGACCGCGCCCGGTTGGGCGATGGCGAGACGCCCGATGCGGCCCCCGAAGATGCCGGTCTCCCCGTGGATCGTTCCCTGCGTCGTGATCCAGTGCCACGCGGCGAGGCCGACGATCACGTTCACGTCCCGGTACTCCGCCAGGTAGCTTCCGTCCGGGGCGGCACGCAGGAGGTCGAACCAGTAGTTCTCGGCGACGCCCGACAATCCCCCTGCGCCGAGATCGAAAAAGTGCTCCCAACTGGGGTTTCCCGGAGCCGGGTCGGAGCCGACGAAATGCTCGCCGAGCGAATCGTACAGCTCGGCCCAATGTTCGGGAAACCACATCGTCCTGACCCGGTAGCATCGACCGTGCTCGTCCAGCCCCGATTCCTTCGCGAACTTGCCGATGGCGTACCGGCAGGCGGCGTCGAACGCGACGCGGTAGGCGTCCTCCTCACCGGCGGGCGGATACGGCCAGTCGAAAGGCAGGCACCCGAAGACGATCGGCGACGGTGAGCTGCCGCAGCGACACGCGCCGGCTTCGCAACCGTGTGCGCACCGGATTCGGCGCGTAGCCGGGGGAACGCCCAGGGAGCACGACTCAGGCGCATCCAGCTCGACGAGTTCGCCGGTATCCGGGTCGCAGTGGTCGGAGACCGGGCCGGTTCCCGAGTCGAAGACTCCTCGTTCGAACGGGTTGCCGAAGTCCGTGTCGGTGCACAGGCATGCGGATTGGAGGTCTACCGCGGTGACATCCGGACGGAGATAGGGCCAGACCGATTCCCACGGGCTTGGCAGGCCGGAACATCCCGCCGAACAAGCGACACGGCGCACGACTTCGGCCTCACAGGTCCACGGATCCTCCCGGCGCTCGATCAGGGTCCCGCTGAACGGAAGGCACTGGTCCCTCTGCCCGTAGGTCAGCGGATCGGTCTCACCGTCCCAGCGGTTGCCGCACGCCGAGACGATGTCGATCGCGAGCGCGGAACCCGCAACGCCGGTCCCGGGAGACGCGCTTTCTCCCACAAGGCTCGCCGGCCCGTGCTCGGCCGTGAGCGGGATGCTCGCCGCCAGCGTACTCAGGAACGGAGCCGTGGGGTCTTCCTCGATGAAGGGCCCCCAGGTACCCGTGGCTACGTGGCCACCCGCGACCTCCTGTTCCAGCCGTACGGAGGCCCGATAGGTGGCGAGGAGTCGACCGTGGAGTCGAATCGGGTCGCCGCGCGTCCATCCCGCAGGCTCCATGCTCGTCGCGGCTCGGACGGACGGCGAGTGCCCCTCCAGCTCCGGTGCTTGGAACTCGAAGTCCTTCGGCCGGCCGAAGGGCGCAGCGCCGTCGTAGACTTGAAGCCGTGCCGGCCCGGGCCGGAAGGGCACCGTTCCCAACGCATCGCCGACAGCCGGGAGCCGCACCTCCATCCACCAGCCGAGCGGCTCGGAGGACAGTCCGTCGCGCAGCCATTCGTCGCGCAGGAGGTCGTCCTGCATGAACCTCACGTGGTAGTCGCTCGGCCGATCGGGGAAGTAGCCGGTGACGCGGACGAGTCTGTCGCGCATCCAGAATCCGTCGTGGTTGGGCGGCCGTGCCGTGTTCTGCCAGTGGGCGTTGGGCGCACAGCTCCAGCACAGGCGGCCCGCCAGGCAGTCCGTGCTGACACCGCACGCCTCCGACCGCGCCCAGGGTCCGACGTGAGGCACCCCGAGGAGTCGAGTCCACCTCCACAGCCTCTCTGGAACGCGGTATTCCTGGGAGGACGGACCGACCGGCGGAATCCCGGCCCGCGGAGGAGGCTCCGGAAAACCCGGCGGAGTCGGCGGGCCGATAGGGTCGGCCAGGATCTCGATTCCCGCGAGACCGGCCTCGCCCAGTATTCGG
>DAEF01000006.1 GCA_002495225.1 Methanoregulaceae archaeon UBA288
CTCGAGGGGATCGTGATGGACGAAGGGGTCACCTTCTCGCACCTGCTCGGCTTCCTCCGCGAGTTCTACCGGCGGCTCGGGTTTCCCCAGGTCCGGTTCCGGCCCGGGTACTTCCCGTACACCGAGCCGTCGGTCGAGCCCGAGGTCTTTGTCGAGGGGCTCGGATGGGTCGAGCTCGGCGGCGCCGGGGTCTTCCGCGAGGAGGTCACGGCACCGCTCGGGCTCGAGCAGCCGGTCCTCGCGTGGGGCCTGGGGGCGTCCCGCCTGGCCATGCTCCGCCTCGGGCTCAAGGACCTCCGCCAGCTCTACCGCTCGGACATCGACTGGATACGCGAGACGCCGATCCGGGGGAGGCGCTGACCATGCCCGTGATCACGCTCCCGTACCGGTACCTCGAGCGGCTCGTGGGCCTGCCCCGCGAGGCGATCGTGGAGCGGATGCCGATGTTCGGCTCGGACATCGAGCGGCGCTGCGACGACCACGTCGACGTCGAGTTCTTCGCGAACCGGCCCGACCTCTTCTCGACGGAGGGCGCCGCACGGGCGCTGCGCGGCTTCCTCGGGGTCGAGGAGGGGCCGGTGCGGTACGAGACCTCGCCCTCGGGCATCGCGTTCTCGGTCGACCCGGGGCTCGCGGACATCCGCCCGCACCTCGGATCGGCCGTCGTGCGCGGCCTCTCCCTCGACGAGGAGGCGATCGTCTCCCTGATGGGGCTGCAGGAGGCCCTCCACTGGGCCGTCGGCCGGGGCCGGCGAAAGGTCGCGATCGGCCTGCACGACCTCGCCCGCGTCCAGCCCCCGTTCCGGTACCTCGCCGCGCCGCGGGACCGGCGCTTCGTCCCGCTCGACTTCGAGGAGGCGATGAGCATGGAGGAGATGCTCGAGTGCCACCCGAAGGGGCGGGCCTTCGCCCACCTGGTCGCGGACGCTCCGCGTTTTCCCCTGATCGTCGACGCTGACGACCAGGTCCTCTCGTTTCCGCCGATCATCAACGGCGAGCTGACCCGGGTCTCGACCGCGACGACCGACGTTTTGCTCGACTGCACGGGCACGGACCGCCGGGCGGTCGAGACGGCGACGACGATCCTCTGCACGGCGCTGGCCGAGGGCGGCGGCCGGCTCGAGACGGTCGAGATCGACGGCGTAACGACGCCCTCGCTCGCGTCCTCGTTCCGCGAGGTCTCGGTCGGCGAGTGCAGCCGGCTCCTGGGCCTCGACCTGGATGCTTCGACCATGGCCGGGCTGCTCCGGCGCATGCGCTTCGGGGCCGAACCGGTCGGCGACGACCGCGTCCGGGTCGAGGTTCCCTGCTACCGCGCGGACATCATGCACGACTGGGACGTCTTCGAGGACGTCGGAATCGCGTACGGGTACGAGCGGTTCGAGGCCGTCCCGTCGAAGACCGCGACGATCGCCGAGGAGCTGCCCGTGACCGGGCTGAAGCGGGACGTGCGCGAGGCCCTCTGCGGCCTCGGGTACCTCGAGACCATGCCGTTCGTGCTGACGAGCGAGGAGGTGCTCTTCACCCGCATGCGCCGCGAGCCGTCTCCGGACGTGCTCCGGCTGCTCCACCCGATCTCGGAGGAGCAGTCCGTGGGCCGGACCTCGCTCCTGCCCCTCCTGATGGAGCTCCTCGAGTACAACCGGTTCCGCGAACTCCCGCAGCGGCTCTTCGCGGTCGGCGAGACCCTGCACGGCTATCGGACCGGGCTCGGGGGGGCGGCCGTCTCGTGCCACGGCGCCGCGGACTTCTCGGAGGCGTACGCGGTCGCGGACGCACTCTGCCGCGAGCTCGGCCTCGCGTACGAGGCCGTCGAGTCAGACGACCCGGCCTTCATCGAGGGCCGGCGCGGTGCGCTCGTCGTCAACGGCGTGACGATCGGCAGTTTCGGCGAGGTCCACCCCGAGACGCTCGGCGCGTTCGGCCTCGACCACCCTGTGGCGGCCGTCGATATCGACCTCACCAATTTGTTCTGATGAGTCAGGGTCGAACCGGGACGCCCCGGCCGGCCAGGTACTCTTTCACGTCCCGGACAGTCAGCTCGCCGTAGTGAAAGACCGAGGCCGCCAGGGCCGCGTCGGCCTTGCCTGCGACCAGCCCGTCGTAGAAGTGGGCGAGGGTCCCGACGCCGCCGCTCGCGACCACCGGGATCCCGACCGCGTCCGAGATCGCGGCCGTGATCGGAAGGTCGAAGCCGTCCTTGGTTCCGTCGGTCGCCATGCTCGTCAGCAGCACCTCGCCCGCGCCGCGGGCCTCAGCCTCCCGGGCCCAGGCGATCGCGTCGATCCCGGTCGGACGACGCCCGCCGTAGGTCACGACCTCGTACCAGCAGGTGCGGCCGTCGCCGAGCGCGATCGGGGTTCCGCCCGGGTTCGGATCGTAGTTCCGCCGCACGTCGATGGCGACCACGATACACTGGGTCCCGAACGCATTCGCGCCCTCGGTGATCAGCTCGGGCCGCTCGACGGCGCTCGTGTTGACGCTGACCTTGTCCGCGCCGGCCCGGAGGATCAGGCGGATGTCGTCCGTGCTCCTGATCCCGCCGCCGACCGTGAGGGGCAGGAAGAGCTGGTCGGCCGCGCGTTCGATCACATCGACGATCGTGCCGCGACCCTCCTTCGAGGCGGTGATGTCCAGGAAGACCACCTCGTCGGCCCCCTGCTCGTTGTAGCGCGCAGCGAGCTCGACCGGATCCCCTGCGTCGCGCAGGCCGAGAAAGTTCGTGCCCTTGACGACCCGGCCGTCCTTGATGTCGAGACAGGGGATGATCCGCTTGGTTAAAACCATGAGAGATCTCGAATAGTTACCTTAAGGCACTTCACACGCTCTGGGGGAAAATTATCTCCAGCATACGTACTTGTTGCATCCTGATAATTGGTATTGATGATTAATAATTTGCTATCGTGCATTTGAAACCATATCGTTGACAATGAATTTAAATTTTCCAGCACGCGTGCGATTGATTGTGTCAACTTCCTTGAATTGGACGTTCCAACCGGCGCTCTTTGCCGCTATGCTCTTCTTAATGGTTTCCAGATTTGTTCCATCGAAACTCTCATCCAAGACAAGTTTGATAACAAGTTGGTCTATAGCGGTTTGGGTTACCTGGTACTCCTTGATCCCGTGACCTGATGCGTAAAACAGGTGGTTGAAGAACCATCCATGAATATTTTTTCCCTCAGGTGTCACGAGAATGTCCGCAGTCCGTCCAAGCACCCCGTTCAATTGCTTTGAGTGTCTTCCGCAAGCACATTCAGCGTCGATCAGGGTCCCCTCATCGTCAGTTGAAAACCTGATAAAGGGCATTGCATAATTGTACAGACTTGTTGCAAGAATTGTGCCCTCGCCCTCGACGAGCTGCCGGTGATCCTGATCGACCACTTCCAGAATGCTTCGCTCGGTATCGATGTGCAGGCCGGCGTGCTCTGGGCATTCGTATGCGCTCACGCCACCATCATGCAGACCGTACGTATTGAACACCTCGCAATTGAAGACATCACCGATGCTCTTCCGCATGTGCGGAAAGAGCGGCTCTGCAGAGGTGAAGACAGCCTCCGGGAACGGGATTGGTACATCGTTCTGGTCAACCCACTGCGAGAAGAGGTGGAGTGCCGATGGATATCCCCGCACGAACAGGGGTCGAAACGAGGTGAGGAGGCCGGCCAGCTGTTGCATCTCGGCCTCTCCCATTTCGTACGAGGAAAATTTTCGAACATTGCGAACAAGCTCATGGACCTTGGTGACGATCGGATGCTGCGTCTTGACACCGAGCGATGACCCGGCCAGGAAGACCATTTTGTCTCCAAGGTCGTACCCGCCAAATCCCCAGCCTCGATAGAGCAACGCCCCCCCCAGGAAACGGTCGTGACTGGAGAGTCGGTACTTCATGGGGGTGCCGGTCGAGCCCCCTGTCGCGCGCGACGAATACGCCATTGATGAAAGATTGGCTGGCTTTAACGCATCCCAATTTGCTCTGATGATCTCTTTCGTCAGAACAGGGAGCTTCTCAAGGTCTTCGATTGTCTTGATATCCTCTGGGCGGAGGGCGAGTTCTTTGAAGAGGGATCGGTAGTACGGAACCTGATTGAACGAATACGCGATCAGACACCTCAACTGTTTTTCCTGTTGGATTTTACGCTCGTCGTAGGGTCGCCATTGATTTTTTTCAACAGTTTCATATTTCGAATAGAACGATCTGTCCCCCAGGTTGTGGGCTAGAATAAATATTTCCCTTTGGAACATGGCAGCTCTCGATTCCCTCGCTGGGAGGAATCCATTCTCACGCGTCACTGGATTATTCGGGTGTTGGGAGTACTGATCAGGACGATAGTCCGCGATGAGTCTGTCGGGGACAATCGGCGGGGGTTCTCCTCTCAAGGGAGGGCCTTACATGCCGGTTGTCCCGGGTAGATCATCGATGAACCAGACCCCGAAGGCAGTGACATCGATCGTGTCGTG
>DAEF01000053.1:0-612 GCA_002495225.1 Methanoregulaceae archaeon UBA288
GGCTAGTTTGTCACTATACCCAAAAGGATAATGGCCGTTTGTCAGAGGTACGACAGGGCAGGCCTTCGGTTGTTTCGTGCAACGGCATTCATCGGTTCGAGAGCGATCGCCCGGTCGTAGCACGCGATCGCCTCGTCGTAGTTTCCCTGCTTGGCCAGACCCCGCCCCCGATCGGCCCATTCTGTCGCAGTCACCGATGGTCGGCTGCTGGAATAGGCGCGATTGAGGACGGGCACGCGGCTACCACTGTAACGTCACTGTGAAGGCAAGAAATTCATGCCTTCCACTTTCGGCCCGCTCGAGGCCGGCCATGCCCCGTCCCGGTCCTCTTCCTGTTGACTTCCGTCAAGGCCGAAGACCGGGCCGTCCATGTTCGGAGACGTGTCGCTACGTTTATCCGTCGTCGTCGTGTTTGTATCCTCATCGGGAAGCACGTCCCGGCCTGAACACCGCACGGAGGAAGACCGAACATGACTCAAGCAATCTCGCCCAATCTCAGCCAGGTGACGTATCACAGGATATACGCGGACGCTCGGGGGGACTCGCACTTCGATACCGTCACGGTCGAACAGAGGCTCGCGCAGGCGGCGCCCCCCGCCGCCCCGTTCTACG
>DAEF01000053.1:651-4250 GCA_002495225.1 Methanoregulaceae archaeon UBA288
TCCTGGCCCTCATGTCGGGTGCGGTGGAGATGGAGACCACCGACGGGACGGTCAGGCGACTCGGGCCGGGCGACCTCGTCCTGCTGGAGGACACCTCGGGCAGGGGGCACGTGACGAGGAACACCGGCGACGAATACGCCACGTTCCTCGTGGTCCCCGTCCCTGCGGCCTGAGGCCCCGTTCGACGCCCCCCTTTCGCCCCGCATTCTCACGGTCGTCGCCGTCGACGCGGACCTGTGAACCCGACCCGACCCTCGAGCAGCGGAACCACGAGCTCCGGGAGCGGCGGTGCGAAGCGGGTTTCCCGGACGGACGTTCCCGGTGTCCCCATCCGGTTCTGCACGACCCGCACCTCGCCCGGCCGCCGAGACAATAAGAGTAAATACAGGGCGGCGTGGGAGGGAGTGTGCGCTGCGTGCGGTCCCGGGGCGCGGAAGGCCTGACCGAATGTCATCCAACCGGGTGACAGAGAACCGGTTCGACCCGGCCTACCTCCCCGTCATGGAGGAGAGGCTCTACTTCGAGGGCGAGGGGAGGGTCCGCTCGATCTCGAACTACGTCGTGCTCCTGACCCTGGCCACGGCGATCGCCACGTACGGGCTGATCTCCGCCTCGTCGGCGACCGTGATAGGAGCCATGATCGTCGCCCCGCTGATGACCCCGATCATGGCCACAACCCTCGCCATCGTCCTCGGGAACGGCTCCCGGATGACCCGGTCGGTGCTGATCGTTCTCCTGAGCATCGCCTGTGTGGTCGGGCTCGCGGCCGCGCTCTCCGTACTGATTTCGCCCGTGGTGATCGGGTTCAGGTCGAACCCGGAGATCCTCGGCCGGGTCTCGCCGGACATGATCGCCCTCTACGCCGCGTTCGCCTCGGGCGCCGCGGGGGTTTTCGCCGTCAGCCGCTCGGACGTCGGGGACACGCTCCCCGGTGTGGCAATCGCCATCTCGCTCGTGCCGCCGCTCTGCGTGATCGGCATCACCTTCGCCCACGCCCGCTGGCTGGAAGGGTTCGGGGCCCTTATTCTCTTCCTGACGAACTTCTTCACCATCATGCTCGCGGGCGGCGCCGTCCTGTGGCTCTCGGGCGTCCAAGCCCGCCGCCAGGGGCCGGTCGAGGACCACCAGCGCCGGCGGGCGGTAGCGGTCGTTGTCCTTGGGACGGTCTTCGTCGCCGTGCTCCTGGGGGTCAACGGCTACCGCACCCTCGAGCAGGACCGGGACAGCACACTCGCCGGGGAGACCGTCGGGGCGTGGCTCGAAGGGACACGCTACACCGTCGACGGCGTCACCCTGACCCACCGGCCCGAGGACATCCTTGTGCGAGGGCCCGCCAGCGCCCGGGTGCGGATCGCGGGGGCGGGGATCGTGCCCGGGGTCGAGCGGCTTGCCGCCGACATCGAGGGGCGGCTGGGGTACAACGTCAGCATCGAGCTGCGCGTGCTGCCCGGGGAGATCCGCTACTTCCCGGAGCGGGTGCTGGTGCGCCCGGCGACGGTTGGCGAGGTGGACGAGTGAGCGGCCGCGCCGTGGCAGGGGCGGGGCGCGAGCCGCCGGAGCGGCATACACTTCATTTCTCAACGGTTAAAGACTGGGGCCCCGCGCCCCTCAAGATATTTATCGGGGCTCGCCGATACGAGTGGACGCATGAAGGAACTGAAACGTTCGCGCATGAACCGGATGATCGCCGGGGTCTGCGGCGGGATCGGCGAGTACTTCGAGATCGACCCGACCGTCGTTCGCCTCGCCTGGGTAATCGTCACGGCCCTGACGAACGGTATCGGCATCCTCGCGTACCTGCTCGCCGTGCTGGTCGTGCCCGAGGAGGCTCCCCCCGCCACGGGGACGCCGCCCTCCGGCGCCGAGACTGTCATCGACGTCGAACAGGGGCGCTGACCCGCCGGCGAGACGGCCCGCGGGGCCGGAAAGGGGATCAGAAGGGGGTTTTGTCCCCGCGGACGGTGCCTCAGCTGAGCTTCCGGTACAGCGCGATCTCGAGCGGGCCTGCAAAGAGCGGCCCCGCCTTCTCGACGAAGCCCTGGAAGTGGGGGGTCGTGTTGTGGGACTCGATCGCCGCCGGGTCCTTCCAGACCTCGATGAACGTGAACTTCGCGGGGTCCGCGAGGTCCGCGTAGAAGTCGTAGGAGACGTTGCCCGCCTCGCTCCTGGACGCCCGGACCAGGTCCAAGGCGAGCCTCTCGAGGTCCCCGGCACGCTCCGCCCGTGCGGCGCCTTTTGCTACGATGGTGATCATGCAGGTGCTCTCCCGGTGCCGGTCGGCACCAGGGATGATTTTTTTTGAAGAGGTGATAAACCTACGCGCCCGGCCGGGCGTCGTCCCGGGCGTCGAGCACCGTCGCCGCCCCCCCGCCGGCGGCGGAGTCGACCGATCCGCCTGCCGCGAGTCCCAGGTTAATTAAGGGGAATGATTCCACGTAGATACATGGTGCGCCATGGCATTTGACCTCTCGAAGTGCGACTTCTCCCGGTGCGGGGGAGACTGTCTCGTCCGCTGCCCGTACGTCACGTACAGCGAGGAGGACGCCAAGCGGGCCGTGCAGACCCTCCTCCGGGGCGAGGATCACCCGATCCTGAAGGAGTGTATCACCTGCGCGGCGTGCAACGACTTCTGCCCGACGGGCGCGAACCCCTGGGACCTGATCTCGAGGCGCCAGGAGGAGACGAACGCCCTCGGGATCCCCGTCGACGCGAAGCCGTCGAGCGACTGGCTGACGAAGCCCGCCACGGTGATCCGGCGGGGGAAGCCCGGCGGCCCGCTGATCTCCGCCGGTGGCCTCTACGAGGTCGTGCCCCAATCAGAGTTCCTCACCGGGCAGGTGTTCGAGGACGCGACCGTCATCGGCGGCGGGCCGTACGCCTGCGGGTTCACCGAGACCCACCTCGGCAGGGCGTCACGCCCGGTCACGCACCTCCCGGAGTTCATCGCGAACCTCGCGAGGGCGGCCGAAGAGTTCGGGGTCGACGAGATCGTCTTTACCCACGACGCCTGCTACGACACCGCGACGACGCTCGCGATGCAGCAGCGAATCGACGTCCCCTTCCGGCCGGTCCACCTCCTCGAGTACATCCGGAACTGGCTCCGAGACCATCCCGAGCGGATCGTCAACCCGCTCGACATCGACGTCGCGATCCAGGGCGGGTGCACGACGCGGTACGCCCCGAGGGGCGGGGACCGCGAGATCTGGTCGGACTGGCTCCGGGAGATCTTCGCGATGATCGGCGTCGAGTCGGTCGAGGAGAAGCGGACCTACACGGGCGAGAACCGGCTCTGCTGCGGGTGCGGCATCTTCCACACCGAGCACGAGCGGGCCGTCGGGATCCAGGAGAAGAACATCCGCGACGCCGCCGGCGCCGGCGCGGAGGAGCTCGTCTTCATCTGCCCGGCCTGCATCGCCGTGATGCGGGGGACCTGCAGGAAGCTCGGTCTCGAGCCGATCTACATCACCCAGCTCGTCAAGAGGGCGCTGGGCGAGGAACTCGGGGACGCCGGCACGGCCGCGTTCGGCTACCCGGTGAAGTGACCAGACATGGTGAGAAAAATGGTGAAGTTTACTCAGGAGATGAGAGAGGGGCTGCGG
>DAEF01000026.1 GCA_002495225.1 Methanoregulaceae archaeon UBA288
CAGATTTCCGCATTGCCAGTACCAATGTCAGAACCAACTCCGGTCTTGCCGGGGACGTTGATTCTCCATCACAGAGGGAATTATGTATGAGTTAATACATTATAAAGGTTGTCATCGTGCCGCGCTGCGAAGCAGCGCGAGGTGCACATAACACGCGCATTGCAGCGCAATGCGAGATACTCATGTAGCACCCCAGGGCACTTAAACCCTTTGTGTCGTGCCCATCCTCGCGGACGAGCACCCATTAGCTCGGCGGCAGTTCACCGCCCTCGCGCATCAGCGCGAGGTAATAATGAATGTCGTCAGAGCATATAAAGGATTCCCCGACACCAATCGGCTGAACCATCCCGGAGGGGAGGCCATTCCCGGAGGAATCGGGGAAGCCCGTGTCGCGGAGATCGATTACGACGCCCGCCCACCCGACCGTCATTCGACAATCGCTCGCGCGTCAGCGCGAGGTAATAATGAATGACGTTCGGACATATAATTGCTTCCACGACCCCACCCAGAATGCGCATCCAGGAAGAGATGCGGACCCGAACGAGGCGGGAAAACCCATGTCGCGGGCATCGAATCCGACGCCCGTCCACCCAACCATCCGGGGATGATCGCTTCGCACTGAATGCGAGGCTATAGTTTTGGCTTTGTCATCAGAAATACTTAGCTGGGAGTGATCTCATCCCCCCTGGGCCCACCAGCTGGCAAACCCCTTCGACCAGGAAAAAAGACCCTCCGCGCAGCTGTGATGCCCCCCCGTACGGAACTGCCACTCGTGCAGCGCGCAACGAGAACGGTTCAGAGCCCGTCCCCTGCCGATGGCGCGCTCTCTTCCTCCGCGCGCGGTTCCTCGCCGAGGGCCGGGAGAATATCGATCTCTCCGAAGAACTCCTCCTGGACCAGGACGACGGTCCCATCCAGCATCAGAAACAGGAGGGGGATGTAGAGATCGATCACGCGCCACCCGCTGACCCGGACGAGGGACGAGATCGTCAACCGCCCCCCCTCCGCGAATCCGGCCAGGCACCACGCGAGCACCCGGTGCGCCGCGTCGCGGTATCCCTCCTCGTGCGCGATCCCGATCACCTCGGCGGGGTCGATCGGGAGCGGCAGGACGCGGACGCACCGCCGGCGGCGCTGTTCGTCCCGCTCCATGTACCGCAGGACGGTGATCAGGTCGAAGAGCGTCTCGGGCCGCTTCCGGAGTCGTTTTCGTTCGAGCCGGCGATTGATCTCCGCCTCGAGACGGGCGATCGGTTCGCCGCCGAGAGGCTCCTCGAGGGCGTCCCAATCGACGATCTCGTCCTCTTCGAAGAGGTCATCGTCCTCACCTTCGTCCGGCGGATCGAGGAGGTACTCGGACTTCATCCGGAGCAGGAGCGACGCATAAAAGAGAGTCCGACCCGAGATCCGCAGGTCGAGGGTCTTCTGGTGCTCGAGCTCCGAGAGGAACCGGTCGGTCACCTCGACGATGTCGATCCGCCAGGGGTCGATCTCGCCCCGCTCGGCCATGCCGACCAGGATGGCGACCGGTTCTTCAATCACCAGTACGCACGCCCGTGACAAGTGTGGATTTGTCGGGCCGGACGGTCACGCCGACGATGCGGTCCGCGCTGTCGATCATCGGTTTTCTGAGCGAGACGATGATGAACTGCGACTCGGACGCGATCGTCCGGATCATCGAGGCGATACGCTCGACGTTCGAGCCGTCGAGCGACATGTCCACCTCGTCGAACGCGTAGAACGGCGCTGGCATGTACTGCTGGATCGAGAAGATGAACGCCAGGGTCGTGAGGGACTTTTCACCCCCCGAGAGGGCCGAAAGAAGGTGGACGGCCTTGTCCCGCGGTTGCACCGCAAAGGTCATCCCCCCCTCGAAGGGATCGTCCTCGCACTCGAGGACGAGCCGGCCGCTGCCGCTCGTGAGCGTCGCGAAGATCCGCTCGAAGTTCCCGTTGATCGCGGTGAACGCGGTGCGGAACGTCTCGAGTTTCTGCGTCTCGAAATGGGCGATCCGCTCGAGCAGGGTTTCGCGCTCGAGCGACAGCACGCCGACCATCTCCGTCCGTTCGGTCACGCGCGTTCCCACGCGATCATACTCCTCGACCGCGAGCATGTTGACCGCGCCGAGACGCCGGAGGGTCAGCTCGGTCGACGCGATCCCCTCATCGATCTCGGCGAGCGTCATGGTCGTGGTCCGTCCGGCCGCGCGCTCACGGAGGGCCGCGCACTCGCCGTCCAGGGCCTTTGCCCGCTCGACGCAGACCTCGATCTGGAACCGGACCCTCTCGAGCCGTGCCTCGATCTCGAGCAGGGCCCGTTCCAGGTCGAGGATCGACGTCTGGAGCTCGCCCCGGCGGCGCCGCAGGTCCTCGAGCTCGACCGAATAGCTCTGCTGCCGTGCCTCGAGACCCCGGATCTCCTCCTCCCCCGCGGCGATCCGGGCCTCGAACTCGCGTGTCTCTTCGTCGAGCTGCCGGTTCTTCTCCTCGAGGCGCTCCCGCTCCCCGGCCAGTTCCTCGATCCGACGGGTGAAGTAGACCCGCTCGCGCTGGGTGTCTGCGACATCCGCCTCCTTGTTCCGCAGGCGCCGTTCGACCTCGTCGAGCTCGGTCCGGGCCCGCTCTCGCTGGTCGGTCAGGGCCGGGATCTCGGTCTCCTCAAGCTCCTTTCTGAGCGAGGCTACGCGCCGGTTGATCCGTCCGATCTCGTCCTGGAGCGTGTCGAGGGCCTGCTCGACCTCGGCGCGCTCCGCGATGGAGGCGGCACCCTCGTCGTCGAGTTCCTTCTCGATCCCGGCGAGTTCGGAACCCTCGAGCGTGAGCGCCTGGATGCGCCGTTCGTACTCCTCGATCAGGACGCCGCACCGGGCGGCTTCCTGGTCGGCGCGCGAACGCGCGGCGCGGAGCGTCTCGGACTCCGCTGTGAGCCGGCGAACCGCCTCGTCGAGTGTGGCCGCCTCCGCCTCCTGGCCCGCGATCGTGGCAAGCAGCCGGCGGACCTCGTCCTCGACAGAGGCGGCAAACCCGCGCACGGACCGCTTCTGGAACCCCCCCGTCATCGCGCCGGTCTTCTCGAGCAGTTCCCCTTCGAGCGTGACCATCCGGTGACGGCCCAGCAGCCGGCGCGCCTGGGCAAGGGTCTTCACCACGAGGGTCCCCCCGAAGACGAGGCCGAACGCACGCTCGTACTGCGGGTCGAACCGGACCAGGTTGACCGCGTAGTCGATGACCCCGTCGGCCGAGACAGGCGGGTACGAGGTCTCGCGAAGACGGTTGAGCGGCAGGAACGTGAGCCGTCCCGCCCGGGACTCCTTGAGATAGGTGATCGCCTGGCTGGCAACCCCGTCGTCGTCGACCACGACGTTGTTCAGGCGCGAGCCGGCCGCAGTGTTGAGGGACTCCATGTACTCGGGAGGCACCCGCCCGAGACTGGCGATCGTGCCGTGCACCCCGTCCATCCCGAGCACTGCCTCGAGCGCGCGCCCCCCCGCGTCCCCGTGGACCTGCTGCTGGGCCTCGAGCCGCATCAGGGCCTGCTCGTTCGCGCGCTGCGCCTGCCGCACCTTCTCGAGAGCGCTCCTCTGTTCGAGCAGGGTATGCTCGGCCTTCGAGAGCGCGCCCTCCACCCGGCGGTGCTCCTCGGCGTGCCCCGCCCTCGCCCGTCCCGTCTCCTCGAGGGCGGCCCGGTCCGTGGCGACCGATCCCTCGATCTCGGCGCGGCGAGCGGCGATCCGGTCGCGCTCCCGCGTCCGCGCCCGGCTCTGCTCGATCAGCTGGTCCTGCCGCCTGAGCAGTTCGGCACGCTCGCCGGTCTTCTCCTCGAGCGAGCCGAGCAGACCGAAGAGGTCGGCCTGGGCCGAGGCCGTTCCTGCCTGGCCGGCGGCAAGCCGCTCCTCGATGGCCCGGAGGCGCGTCTGCACGGCAGCCTGCTCCATCGCCAGGTTTGTCCGGTCGATCGAGAGGCTCCGGACGAGGGCCTGGGCCGCCGTGGTCTTCTCCTCCATCCGCCGGGTGTCGGCGAACACCCTGTTGATGGCCTGGAGGTTCTCCTCCCGTTCGCGGCGGTGACCGTCGATCGACTGTCGGCTCGAGCGGATCGTGCCCTTCACCTCCTCGAGCTGGCTCAAAAGTTTCAGGTACTCCGCCCCGCTCCGGCGGTGTATCTCCTCGTCGAGGGCCGTGAGATCTCCCTGGAGGTAGGAGAGATCATGGGCCTGGTGCGACCGGTCCTCCTCGAGCCGGGCGCTCTCGAGACGGTGCCCGTCCGTGAGCGAGGTGAGCGCAACCTGCTCCTTCTCTTTCTCGGCGAGCTCGGCAGCCGCTCGCGCGTCCGCGTACTCCGCGAGCTGCTGCGTCAGCTGCTGGTGAACGAGCGCCTGTTCCCGCTCGACGGCCAGCTCCTCGAGCCGGCGCGACGCCTCCTGGAGCAGGAGCTCCTCGCGCTCGACCCGGTCCCTGACCACCTCGAGCTCGGCCAGCGCCTGGTCGCGCCGGTGGTCGAACTCGGCCACGCCGGCGATCTCGTCGATCACGCGTCGTCGCTCGAGATCGCTCATCTCGATCAGCCGCGTGATGTCCCCCTGCATCACCACGTTGTACCCGTGCGGTCGCACGCCGAGCTGTCCACCCAGGAAGTCGGCGACCTCGCTCTGCTTCGAGAGCCGGTCGTTCATGTAGAAGTAGCTGTAGTAGCCGTTCTCGGTCCGCTTGATGCGGCGCCGGATCCGGGTACCGTCCGAGAAACGGAGCGCGACCTCTGCCGTGGAGCGGTTGCTCGAGATATTGATGAAGTCGGTCAGCTTCTCGGCACGGAGCGAGTGGGACGAGGAGAGGCCGAGCACGAACAGGATCGCATCGATGATGTTTGACTTGCCCGAGCCGTTCGGGCCGGAGATGACCGTGAAACCCTGGGAAAATGGAATTCGGGTCTTCCGGGCAAACGACTTGAAGTTGTCGATCTCCAGCTCGCTGATGAACAAAGACGCGGGCCCCTTATCGTTTCTTCGGTGGGCGAGGCAGTTCCTGCTCGTCGGCAAAGATCACCGCGTCCACGTGCCGCCCGGAGCGGTCGCCGGTTGGCCGCATCCCCTGTCGCCGGCTCTGGGGTCCGTTCGGCGCGATGATGTACTCGTTCTTGTGCCGCAACTCGGGCTTGATCGTCCCGTCGGGCTGCATGATCAGGTCCATCTCTTCGCTGGAGACCGTGGCAGCGGGAACGGGCTCGACTGAGAGCGGCTGACGCGACGCCAGGGACGGCAACGGCCCGAGCTTCTCCGCGTTCCGCGGACGGACAAGGACCGTGGGTGCGGACGACGGTTGCGAGGCGGCAACAGTCCCCCGTGCCGCTCCGGGACGGGCACCGGTCGTTTGCCCCTCGAACCGATCGGCCGTCTTGACCAGCTTGAGCGTGAGCGCCTTCAGATCCAGGACCTCCCCGGTCAGGCCCTTCACAACGGCCTCCAGCTCGCGTACGCGCCGTTCGAGTGTCGCGGCCCGGTTGTCCTCCGTGACCGGAGCCGGTCCATTGTCGACCTCCCGCAGCTGCTCGAGTACGCGCTCCTTCTCCTCGAGCTCGTGCTCCAGGTATTTGATCTTCGCATCCTTCATGGCCATGCGTGCCCTCCGGTGAAAAGATGCGACGGGGAAGGTTATATTATTTACAATCCGTATCGGGCAACGCGGGCCGAAGAAACACTCATACACCCCGGAGTCCAAAATTGTTTATATGTCGCACCTTGCCGATGTGGACCCCGAAATCGCACGTATTATCGAATGTGAGCGGGTCCGCCAGGTAAATGGGCTCGAGCTGATCGCCTCGGAGAACCTCGTGAGCAGGGCCGTCCTCGAGGCGATGGGCTCGATCATGACCAACAAGTACGCCGAGGGCTACCCGGGCAAGCGCTACTACGGCGGGTGCGAGTTCCACGACCAGGCCGAAAACCTCGCGCGCGACCGGGTCAAGCAGCTCTTCGGCGCCGAGCACGCGAACGTCCAGCCCCACTCGGGCACGCAGGCGAACATGGCCGTCTACTTCTCGGTCATGGAGTGCGGCGTCGACCGGATATTGTCCATGTCGCTGACACAGGGCGGGCACCTCTCGCACGGTTCTCCCGTCTCGTTCAGCGGCAAGATGTACGAGGTCCACCAGTACGGCGTCGACCTCGAGACGGAGACCCTCGACTACGGCGCCGTCGAGGAGCTGGCCCGGAAGGTGAAGCCGAAAGTGATCGTCTGCGGCGCATCGGCGTACCCGCGCGAGATCGACTTTTCCGCGTTCCAGGAGATCGCGGACTCGGTCGACGCCTGCTGCATGGCCGACATCGCGCACATCGCGGGCCTCTGCGCAGCGGGCGTCCACCCGAACCCCACGGGCGTGGTGGACTTCGTCACCTCGACCACGCACAAGACGCTCCGCGGTCCCCGGGGCGGGTTCATCCTCTGCGGGGCCGACCGGGCCCAGCAGATCGACAAGGCGATCTTCCCCGGGATCCAGGGCGGTCCCCTGATGCACACGATCACGGCGAAGGCGGTCTGCTTCATGGAGGCGCTCAGGCCGTCGTACCGCGACTACGCACGGCAGGTGGTCAGGAACGCGCAGGCGATGGCGGCGGTCCTCGACGATGCCGGGCTCCGGCTCGTCTCGGGCGGCACCGACA
>DAEF01000156.1 GCA_002495225.1 Methanoregulaceae archaeon UBA288
GCGACGATCGCCGGCCTGATCGCCGTGCTCGGCACGGGCATCGACCAGCTGATCATCATCACGGACGAGATCCTGCACGAGGGGCGGGTACCGTCGCCGAACCTGTACCTGAAGCGGCTCTCGCGGGCGCTCGGGATCATCGTCGCGTCGGCCGCGACCGTGGTCGTCGCGATGATCCCGCTGGTACTGATGGACCTCTCGACCCTCCGCGGCTTCGCGATCATCACGATCCTCGGCGTGCTGATCGGCGTGCTGATCACCCGGCCCGCGTACGGCCGGATCATCATGGCCGTCCTGTCGCGCTAGGCGCGGGCTGCCAGAACCCCTTTTTTCCCCGGGCGTTCACGCCCCCGTCCTCGCGCGGTTCGCGGTCTTCCGGGAGAGCGACAGCGGTGTCGAACCGTCCACAACCGCCGTGATGAGTGCCTGTGGACCATGATGAAGGCGGCCGTGCCGCGCGCAAATTGTATCAGAGGGCGAATGCTCCGGCATCTCGGGGGGATGCGACGACAACGGGGAGAACGGCAGCGGCAACGACCGGGGGCCTGGAATCTCCGCACCCGGACCCGATGACCGTGCACGGACCGGTTCAGAAGAGTTGAAATGATCTCCGAGAACGGGAGTCGAGCAGCCGTCCGACCAGCGTTCGACACCGCGGTCGAGACGTGATCGACAATCGCCGCGTTCGCCTCCCCCCGGCCCTGGCGTCCTCCGTCCTGGCACCCGGGGCCCGGCTCGCTGCCGCCATGCAACCCACCGGCGATCCGTGAGAGAACTCGCGCCAGCACTGTCCACCGCGCACGGCGTGGCACCATCGCCAGCGCAGGGGTACCACCGGATGTGCGACGTCCCCGAGAGCAGCGCGTGCCGGGTGTCTCGACCGCTCGCCAGGGAGGGTTCGGTCGAGAGAGAAGCGAGACCGCCTGAAATGCCTCCACCACCCCGCCCGGGTGATCGATATTATCATCGGGGAAGGCGGCACGGATGTGGAAGTGACAGCGCCCCCGGTGCGCACACACCCCTTGGTACACGCCTGACCCCCCCCCGTCGCCGACGGAGCGGGGGGGGGAGGAACCGGCCACCGGGAAGTGGCCTCGGAGCCCGAATCAGATCGCGCTCAGCGTGATCGCCCCGTTCGAGGTCTCGACCACGAGCCGCGGGCCCCCGGCGCCGAGCGTCCCGCGCAGCTCGGTCGGACCGGCCGTGGTGGCGGTCAGCGGAAGGCCCGAGGCGGTCACCTGGCCGTTCGAGGTGCGGGCCTCGACCCGGGCGTCGATCGTGGGCGAGAGGGCGAGCCGGATCGCGCCGTTCGACGTGGTCGCCCGGGCATCGGCATCGAGCGCGCGGACCTCCGCGTCGATCGCGCCGTTCGAGGTCGAGAGCCGCTCGAAGGTACGCGTGCCCGAGAGCCTGATGGCCCCGTTCGACGTCTCGGCATCGATTGTTCCGTTGTAGTTGGAGACCTGGACCTGGCCGTTCGAGGTCCGGACCTCGACCCGGTCGAGAGCGCGGGGCACGCTGACCTCGTACCTGGCCTGCGGGCCGGTGATGCTGACCACGCCGGACGGCAGCGTCCGAACGGTCATCCGGTCTCCGGCCGTCTCGACCGAGACGCTGTCGACCCCGCGCCCCTCGAGAACGCGGACCCGGATCTCGTCGCGGTCCCACCCGGTCACGTCGACCAGGCCGTTCTGGTGCTCGATCTCGACGACCGCGAGCCCGGCGGCAGGGTAGGCCTGGTCGTGGACCACGGGGACGGAGGGCGGGAGCGACGTGCACCCGGCCGCCGCGAGGGCGACGGCGAGCGCGACCAGGAGAAGGGCGGCATTGTTGCGCATGGACATCGGCTTATGCGCGGAGAGGAAAAAGGTGCCGGTCGGACCGGGATCAGATCTCGATCAGCTCGTAGGCTTGCGTCCCCAGGCCGATCTCCTCGGCGTACCGGAGCTGCCCGCAGCCGTCGGTCTGGCAGCGGAGGCCCCCGAACTTGTCCTCGCCGGGCCGGAGGTTCTCCTCGAGCAGGGAGCCCGGGAGGCCCGTCTGCAGGTTGACGAGATCGAACGAGGCCGCGTCGATCGCCACGGGATCGCTCGACGCGAGGATCCCGATGTCGGGGACGATCGGGGCGTCCGACCACGGGACGCAGTCGCAGTCGGGAGTGATGTTGAGGAGGAAGTTCACAAAGCCGACCTTGCCCTCCTTGCCCTTGATTGCGCCGAGGGCGTACTCGGCCATCCGCTCGAGGAACGGCCCTGCCTCTGTCTCCCAGTCGATATCCACGCCGTGCGTGGTGCAGACGTTCATGCAGTCGAAGCAGCCGATGCAGCNNTGCGTCTTCCCGTCGAGTCCGCGCGAGAGCGCTCCCGTCGGGCAGACCTGGATGCACCTGCCGCAGCCATCGCAGTTCTCCGGCTGGACCAGGATCCTGGCAGCGTGCTGCTGCTGCTTTCCGGCCTGCGTCGCGCAGCCCATCGCGATGTTCTTGATCGCGCCGCCGTAGCCGGAGTTCCCGTGGCCTTTGCCGTGCGAGAGGACGATCAGCGCGTCGGCGTCCACCACGTTCCCGCATAGCTCGATCTCGCCAAGCTCCTCGAGTTCGGTCTGCGCG
>DAEF01000146.1 GCA_002495225.1 Methanoregulaceae archaeon UBA288
CCCGCTTCTTGATCTTGCCCTTGATGCGCCCCATTCGGGTCACGCCGTCGAAGCATCGCACACGGATATGGTTCGCGCCCATCATCAGTTCAGCCGTCGCGAACTGCTCGTTGTTCCGCTTTTTGGGCAGTCGGACCCGGATGGTCTGTCCTTCGGTCCCGCTGTCCATTACGACTTCGCCGACTGCCTGAACATTTCGTCTTATTCGATCAACTCCACTGGTGTACTTAATCGTTGCGGTCGTTTATGAAACTGTCGGTTGAGCGGACCCGACCTGTTCGACTCGCTGTCGGTCCGTGCTGACGTCGCGCTCCGGTCTGCATCCAACCCCGTGAGTCGGGGAACGGGCAGCGCCCGGTCCCGTTCACGACGTCTTCTCGGTGTACCGATCCAGGAAAGAGACCTCTTCGAGCCGCTTCTTCGGAGGGTTCGCGATCTCTGCCGGGGCACCCGCAGGGATCAGGGAGACGAGGGAGTATTCGGACGGAACTCTCAGAAGGTCGCGGATCGCCCCCGCGTACGGCTTCTTGTCGCCGGCCACCCAGCAGCTGCCGAGCCCGAGGTTCTGGAGTGCGATGATCATACTCATCGTGGCTGCAGCGCAGTCCTCGAGGTAGTAGGTCTCGTCCGGCCGGCCAAAGACGGCAAAGCAGACCGTGGCGTCGGCGATGAAGGGCGCGTTGTCCGTCAGCTCCGCGATCTGGCGGAGGAGATCCTGGTCCGTGACGGCCCCGAAGAGCCAGGGCTGGAGGTTTTTCGCCGTGGGCGCGAGCCGGCCGCAGTCGAGCACGTCCTGGATCACGTACGGCGCGATCTTGGTCGGCTTGTACTTCCGGACGGAGCGGCGCGACTTGATCGTCATGGTCCCGACGTTCATGCGAAAGCGGAGGAGCGGGAGCGGGAAATATCTTTCGCGAAAAAGGGGGATTTATCGGCGCCGGAGTGCGATGAGCCCGGACCCTGCCAGGCCCGCGAGTGCGACCGTCATTGCGGCAAAGCCCGGGCTCCGGGTGGTCGCGGCCGTCGTCGGCGCTGTGGTCGTCGCGTTCGGCGACGCCGCTGTCGTCGCGGTCGGAACAGGCGTCGACGTGGAGGTCGCGGTCATGTCCGCGGTCGCCGTTCCGGTTCCCGCTGGAGTCGCGGTCGTGGTTGCCGTGCCGGTCGCGGTGGCAGTCGGCGTGGTCACACCCGTGACCGAGGGGCCGCCCGTGCCCCCGACCTGGATCGTCAGGCCCGGCGGCGCCCTCGTCGTCGTCTTTCCGACAGCGTCGTAGTTGTCCTTCATTCCGTTTGCGTTGCAGTCGGCCCAGACTTCGTACGACCCGGCCCGGTACTGCGGAGTATCAGCCGCCCAGACCGGCCCGGTCTCGTAGACCGAGGTGTTGACCGGGATGTTCACGAGCGAGGTCGTGCCTCCGGCCGCGTTCGTGAGCGAGGTGAACTCGGCCCCGGTCGGATCGCGGATGTGAATCGTGATCGGGGCTCCCGCCACCCCCGGCCGTTGCGCCATCGCGTAGAGGTCCGTCTCGATCCGGAAGCCCAGGGGGTCCCCCGCGACCGCGCCCGAGCCGACTTCGCGGCCGGTTCGGCCGTTGATCACGCGGAGCTGGAGGCTCGGCTCCTTCACGATGAACGCGAGCCGCCGCCCCGGGAACGTGTACCAGGCCCCGGTCCCGCTGCCGAACTGGACCGGTGAGACAAAGAGGGACGCCGGATCGGTGACGGTCACGAGGTCCGAGGGGGCGTCGGTCTGGACGTTCCCGCCGGCCCCGAAACGAGCGATCTGGGCTCCCGGGGTTACCCCGGTCGCGGTGATGTCGAGCCCCTGCTCGCCGATGAAGACCGTCCCGCCGGACGGGACATCCGTGATGGCGGCCGACACCGGGAACGCGACCAGGGCGGCGAGACAGAGGAAGACGAGTGCTGCCGTGCGTTGCATACTGTGGTTCACCCGACCGTACTACGGACGATCCACGGTAAATAGATTCTTGTCGTCCGGGATATCCCGGCCCGAGATCGAAAAGAGGGGGCCCGACTCACTCGGCGGGAGATATGGCGGCCGAGGGGCAGACGTCGACGCAGGTGTTGCAGTCGACACACTTGTCTTCGTCAACCTCGGCGCAGCCTTCGACCATCGTGATCGCCTCCGAGGGGCATTCATCGATACAGGTCTCGCACCCGACACAGAGGTCCTTGTCCACCTTGACAGCCATGGTATTCTCCGTACTCAGTGGCGTGGAGGTCTAAAAATAGGTTTCCGTCCCGGACCATCGTCCCCGCGGGCAGACGCAGGGACCTGCCCGCGACCGTTTCCGGGTCCAAGTATCCCTGTGCGAAACGAGGAACCTCGTGTCGCTCAACGGGCTTCGAGCCCGAGCACCTCGGCGAAGGTATGGAACCCGGCAGGCCGGCCCACGACCCATTCGGCCGCCCGGAGCGCGCCTGTTGCGAAGACTGCCCGGTCGTAGGCCCGGTGGGAGAGGGTGATCGTCTCGTAGTTGCCGGCAAAGAGGACGGCGTGGTCGCCGACGATGTCGCCGCCG
>DAEF01000016.1 GCA_002495225.1 Methanoregulaceae archaeon UBA288
GGGGCCCCGCCGATCACAGTCGTCCACGGACTGATGATGCGCCACTACTTCCCGTTCCACGAGGCCGTCGACCGGCTCCTCGACGAGCACGCCGTCCGCTGCGCCTTCGACTGCCACAGCATGGAGCCGGTCGGCCCGCCCCTCGCGAAGGACGCGGGCCGGCGCCGCCCCCTCGTCTGCCTCGGCAACCACGGCGACGCGAGCGGCGAAGCCCGCCGCGGGCGGCTCGCGACCTGCCCGCCGGCCTGGATCCGGAGCCTCGCCGCGCACTTCCGCCGCGTGCTCCCCGGGGGCGAGGTGGCCGTCAACCGGCCGTTTCCGGGCGGGTTCACCTCGATGGTCCACTACTGGCACCGGGGGATCCCCTGGGTGCAGGTCGAGCTGAACCGCGGGCTGTACGAGGACGAAAACGGCGGGATCGACGACGGGGCCGTCGCGGAGCTGCGCGAGCACTGCTGGGAGGCGTTCGCCGGGTTCTGGGACGAGGTCGACGAGGGCGGCACGGGCTGAACCCCGCCCCACCGCAACGTTCATAACGCGCCACCGGGATCTCGTCTCACCGGGCGGAGCACCATGACCGACGAACACGCGCACCACGGGCAGCACGGAAAGCAGACCGCCGGCGCCCACGCCGGGGGGCACGGCCACGACGCGATGCTCGCCGACTTCCGGCGGCGGTTCGCGGTCTCGCTGGTGCTGACGGTCCCGATCCTGGCCCTGACCCCCGAGGTGCAGGCGCTCGCCGGGGTGGCGTTCGGGTTTTCGGGGCAGGAGCTCGCAGTCCTGCTCCTCGCGACCGTGGTCTACCTCTTCGGCGGGTGGCCCTTCCTCGCGGGGTTCGCGACGGAGGTCCGGACCCGGCGCATCGGCATGATGACCCTGATCGCCCTCGCCATCACGGTCGCCTACGTCTACTCGGCCGCGGTGGCCCTGGGAATCACGCCGGGCATGGGCTTCTTCTGGGAGCTCGCGACCCTGATCGATATCATGCTCCTCGGCCACTACATCGAGATGCGCTCGGTGATGGGGGCCTCCCGGGCGCTCGAGGCGCTTGTCCGGATCATGCCGTCCGAGGCCCACCTCGTCTCGGGCGACGAAACCGTGGACGTGCCCGTCGGCGAGCTCGCGATCGGCGACGCGGTCCTGGTACGGCCGGGCGAGAAGGTCCCGGTCGACGGCGAGGTGACCGGCGGGGCCTCGAGCGTGAACGAGTCCATGCTGACCGGCGAGTCGAGGCCGGTCCGCCGGGCCCCCGGCGACCGGGTCATCGGCGGCGCCCTCAACGGCGAGGGGGCGCTCACCGTCCGGGTGACGGCGACCGGCCGGGAGACCTACCTGGCCCAGGTGATCGAGCTCGTCCGGCAGGCGCAGGAGTCGAAGTCGCGGACCCAGGACCTCGCCAGCACGGCCGCGCTGGTCCTGACCGTCGTGGCCGTGACCGTCGGCGCGGTCACGTTCTGGGGCTGGCTCGCCCTCGGCCAGGACCTCGCGTTCGCGGTCGAGCGGGCCGTGACGGTCATGGTGATCTCCTGCCCCCACGCGCTCGGGCTCGCGGTCCCGCTCGTGGTTGCGGTCTCGACCTCGCTCGCGGCCGGCGCGGGGCTCCTGATCCGCGACCGGCAGGCCTTCGAGGCGGCCCGCGACCTCGGCGTCGTGATCTTCGACAAGACCGGCACCCTCACCGAGGGCCGGTTCGGGGTGACCGCCGCGGTCCCGCTCGGCGACGAGCCGGAGGACGCGGTCCTCGCCTCCGCTGCCGCGCTGGAGGCGGCGAGCGAGCATTCGATCGCCCGGGGGATCGTGGACGAGGCCCGGCGCCGCGGCCTTTCGATCCCCGGGGCGGCCAGCTTCCGGGCCCTGCCCGGCGTCGGGGTCGAGGGCGACGTGGAGGGCCGGCGGCTCCGCGTCGTCAGCCCCGGCGCGCTCGAGGAGGCGGGGATCGCGGTCGACGACGACGACCGGCTCCGCGCCGCCCGCACCCGGGGCGAGACCGTGGTCTACCTCGTCGAGGGCGGCCGGCCCCTCGGGGCGTTCGCGCTCGCGGACGTGGTCCGGCCCGAGGCGCGCGAGGCCGTCGCCGAGCTGCGGTCCATGGGCTACCGGTGCGTGATGCTGACCGGCGATGCCCGGACCGTTGCCGCGGCCGTCGCGGCCGACCTCGCGCTCGACGACTACTACGCGGAGGTGCTGCCCCACGAGAAGGCCGAGAAGGTCCGGGAGGTCCAGCGGGAGGCGAGGGTGGCCATGGTCGGGGACGGCGTGAACGACGCGCCCGCGCTCGTCCAGGCCGACGTCGGGGTGGCGATCGGCGCCGGGACGGACGTCGCAATCGAGTCGGCCGACATCGTCCTCGTCCGCTCCGACCCCCGGGACGTGGCGAACCTGATGCGCCTGTCGAAGCGGACCTACCGGAAGATGGCCCAGAACCTGCTCTGGGCGACCGGGTACAACGTGGTCGCGATCCCGCTCGCGGCCGGCGTGCTCTCCGGCGCCGGGATCGTGCTGACGCCGGCCGTCGGGGCCGTGCTGATGAGCGTCTCGACCGTGATCGTCGCGGTCAACGCCCGGCTTCTGCGCTGACTTTCGGGCCGCCGTTCACTTTCACACCGCAACCCTGACCCCTCATATACTCCCCCGCCGAGATCAGCTGTGCCTGCCCCCACGAGCACGGGGGCGGCACCACATCGGTGTTTTTGCGTATGACCAGAGACGGACACGGCCCCTCCCCTCCACCCCGGCACCAGCGTGGCGGTCGGACGGGGCGCATGACGGCGACCGGGGGCGCGGCATGAGCTGCCGCGCGGAGCTCCCGGTCGTGCTCGAGCGCTGGCGGCGCTTCCGCCGGGCGCTGAAGGCCGGCGACCAGCCGGCGATGGACGTGGTGATCGCCGCCCTCGAGCGGAACGGGCCGGCGACGTTCGGCAGCCTCGACGACCCCCTCGAGGCCGCCGCGCTCGCGGTCCTCCTCGAGTTCGCGAGGGAGGCGTAGGGCGTGCGGCTCTGGTGCTGGCCGGGCGGGACCTTCCAGCTCGGGGAGCTGAAGGTCCTGGTCGCGACGCCGGACCGGATGGCCTCGCTCCTGGAGCTGCCCGAGATCGCCCGGTTCCACACCCGGTACCTCTACCACGGCCTCTCCGGGGTCCTCTTCCGCGCCCCGCCGGTACGGTCGGAGCACTTCGAAACAATCAAGATCGAGACCCTCGACGAGCTGACGGCCGCCGTCCGGTCGTCGTTCCACACGGTCCTGATGGTCGAGTGGGACCCGGCCCTCGCGGCCGGCCTCGACGCCGAGGAGCGGGGGCGGCGGATGGGCCGGCTCACGGCCGCGCTGAAGCGGCGGGCCGGGTCGTCGATCGTGATCGTGTACGCGCCGGCCATGGACGACGCCCTGCAGCTGGTGGCGGCCGGGGCCGACCAGACGGTCTGGCTCGCGCCCCTGCCGGCGCCGGCCCGGCCGACGGTGGCCGCAGCGGCGCGGGCGCAGGCGCAGCAGACGCTCTTTTAGGCGGGGGCGGACCCCCTATCCCTTCGCCTCGACGGCGTGGTTGATCACGGTCTCGGCGATGTCGCCCGAGTACTCGCCGAGCCGGCGGACGGACTCGGCGACGTAGCCGAGGGCCACCGCGGGGCCGGCCGGCAGGGAGAGGGCGGCGGTGTGGATCGCCTCGGAGAGGACCTCTGCCTGTCGCACCTCCTCGATCGCCCGGTTGGCGAGCCGCATGTCCCGGGTGAAGAACGAGGCGATGGCGTGGTCCAGGACCCCGAGCGAGAAGGCGCTCGCCGCCCGCAGGCGCCGGACGGTCTCCGGATCCACCGGGTGGTCGGCCAGCACGACCGCGTTCCGCGCGATGCGCACCGCGTGGTCGCCGATCCGCTCCAGGATCCGCGCGACCGCCGCGACGCTCGAGGCCTCTCCGGGCGAGGCCCCCATCTTCTTCGCCAGGTTCGCGTCCTTCATGACCATGTTCGTCTGCCGGGCGATCAGCCACTGGAGGCGGTCGATGTCGCGGTCTCTCCCGATCACCTCGCCGGCCAGCCCCGCGTCCCGCTTCTCGACCGCGGTGACCGCGTCCTCGTGCATGGAGCAGACGACCACGAACATCCGCTTGAGCGTACTCTCGAACGGAAGCTCGCTCGGGCTCAACAGATCCTTGATCCGGACCGAGGTCTCCGACTCCTCGGTCACCTCCTGGCCGATGGTCATCTGCGTGAAGTCGCGCACGACCGTCCGGACGAACGGGGGGAGGCGGGTCTTCGACAGGACGGTGATCGCCGAGTATCCGGCGATGTAGCAGCCGATCAGGGACCGGAAGAGAAACGCCGGGTTCGTGCACGAACTCACGTCGAGCTCCTTCGTCTGCGGCGCCGGGTCGCCCGAGACACGGGCCGTGATCATTAGAGTCCCGTCCGGCTGCGCGACGATGCCGACCGGGTCGTTCTTCCGCACCTGCATGGCCGTGGTCCACTCCTTGGGGAGCGTGACCACGAGCGACGACCCCCCGGTCATCTGGACGCGTCGGATATCCATGATCCTTCCCGTTCAGGGATGGGCGACCAACCTATTCAATAGTTCTCCCTGTTTCTCAATAGGTCCGGGATACCTATTGATTCTCCGTCGAATATCCATATGCCCGACCCCACGTAAGGGATACGAAAGCATGCACTCCCATCGCAGCACCCTGATCCTGCCCGGGCTCGTCGCCGTCGTCATCGGCGCCCTGCTCGTCGCGGGCTGTACCGGCACCGGCGGCACCGCCACCCCCACGCCGACGGGTACCACCACCGACAACGCCGGGTCCTTCGTCCCGAGCGGCGCGACCGGCAAGATCTCGGTCACGGGCTCGACCACGGTCCTCCCGATCGCCCAGGCCCTCGCGGAGCGCTACATGGACCTCAACCAGGGCGCGGACATCCAGGTCTCCGGCGGCGGCTCCTCGGTCGGCGTCACCGCGATCGGCGAGAAGACGGCCGAGATCGGGATGGCCTCGCGCGAGCTCAAGGACGCCGAGACGGCGAAGTATCCCGCCCTCGAGCCGATCGCGGTCGCCCGCGACGGCATCGCGGTGATCGTCCACCCGTCCAACACGGTCGCGGACCTCACCCTCGACCAGGTCCGGGAGATCTACGCCGGGAACGTGACGAACTGGAAGGATGTCGGCGGCCAGGACCGGCAGATCGTGGCGATCGGCCGCGACTCGGCCTCGGGCACGCGCGAGTTCTTCACCGAGAAGGTGATGGGCACGACCAGCACCGCGGCGACCATGCTCGAGAAGAACTCGAACGGCGCGATCCAGTCCTCGGTCGCCCCGAACCCGGGCGCGATCGGCTACGTCGGCCTCGGGTACGTGGACGCCACGGTCCGCGCGATCCCCCTCTCGGTGGACGGCACGGCTGTCGAACCGTCGATCGAGAACGTGGTGAACGGTCGGTACCCGGTCGCGCGCGAGCTCTACTTCGTCACCAGCGGCGAGGCGACGGGACTTGCTCGGGACTTCGTCGCCTTCGCGCTCAGCGACGAGGGGCAGCAGATCGTGGAGAAGGAAGGCTTCATCCCGATCGCGGCATAGGGGAGACACCCTATCCCAGCTCTCCATCTCCATGCACCCGATCTCGACCGCCACGCTCCCGGGCCCCGCGCGGGCCGCGCGTCCACACCGCGGGGAGTCCGCCATCAGGGCTCTCTGGCTCGCCTGCGCGCTCGTGGCCGTGCTCGCGGTCGCCTTCATCCTCCTCTTTCTCGTCGCGGACAGCCTGCCCGCCTTCGTCGAGATCGGGATCGCCGAGTTCCTCCTCGGCGAGACGTGGAGCCCGACGGCGACCCCGCCCGCGCACGGCATCCTGTCGCTTGTCGTCGGCACCCTCCTCGTCACCATCGGCGCGATGGCGGTCGCCGTGCCCCTCTCGGTCGCGACGGCGATCTACCTCGCCGAGCTCGCGCCGCCCCGCATCCGGAACGCGGTCAGGCCGGTGATCGAGCTCCTGGCCGGCATTCCCTCGGTCGTCTTCGGGTTCTTCGGCCTGGTCGTGCTCGTCGAGTGGCTCCGCGTCTCGTTCGCCGCCCCCTCGGGCGAGTCCGTGCTGGCCGGGTCCCTCCTGCTCGGGATCATGACCCTCCCGACGATCATCTCGGTCTCGGAGGACGCGATCGGCTCGGTGCCGCGCGAGTTCCGCGAGGGCTCCCTCGCCCTCGGGGCGACGCGGTGGCAGACGATCCGGCGGGTCGTCGTCCCGTCGGCCCTCTCGGGCATCACGGCCGCGATCATCCTGGGCATGGGCCGCGCCATCGGCGAGACGATGGCCGTTTTGATGGTCACGGGCAACGCCGCGGTCATCCCTTCCCCGATCACGGACGTCCTCTCGCCCGTGCGGACCCTGACGGGGACGCTCGGGATCGAGATGGGCGAGGTCGCGATCGGCTCCCTCCACCACCACGCCCTCTTCGCCGTCGCCACGGTCCTCCTGGTCATCACCCTCGCGGTCAACCTGGGGGCGTCGGCGGTCCTCCGGCGGCTGAACGCGTCGGCCACGGGGCGCGCCTCCCCCTCGCGGCTCGCGGGAGTCCCGGGCCGGGCCGTCGCCGGGGCAGCCGTCTCCGTCCTCGCCGCGGTCCTCGCGGCCGCCGTCGCGCACTCGGTCGGCGGCATGCCCGCCGCCCTCGCCGTCCTCGGAGGCGGCCTGCTCCTGGTCGTCGCCGTGCCCCGCCTCTCGCCCCGCCAGGCCGAGCGGGCCGCCTTCTTCCTCCTCTACCTCGCCGTCGCGGTCGTGGTCGCGATCCTCGCGATCATCCTCTTCGACATCGCCTCGAAGGGCTTCCCGGCCCTCTCCTGGGAGTTCCTCACCGGGTCTCCCCGGGACCTCGGGCGCGCGGGCGGCATCTTCCCGGCCATCGTGGGCACGCTCTACCTGGTCGCCGGCGCGATCGCGCTGGCGCTCCCGCTCGGCGTCGGGGCCGCGATCCACCTCGCCGAGTACCAGCGCGAGAACCGGCTCACCCGGTTCATCCGGAGCGGGGTCGACCTCCTGAACGGCACGCCCTCGATCGTCTTCGGCCTCTTCGGGTTCACGTTCCTCGTCCTCTACCTCGAGTTCGGGGTCTCCATGCTCGCGGGCCAGGTCACGCTCGGTCTGATGGTCCTCCCGACGATCATCCGGACCACGGAGGAGGCGCTCAGGCAGGTGCCGCAGGGGCTCCGCGAGGGGTCGCTCGCTCTCGGGGCCACGCAGTGGCAGACCATCCGCCGGGTCGTGCTGCCGCCGGCCGCGCCGGGGATCCTGACCGGGACCATTCTCTCGATCGGGCGGGCCGCCGGCGAGACGGCGCCGATCCTTTTTACGGCCGTCGTCTTCTCGCAGCGGCACCTGCCGTCGTCGCTCCTGGATCCGGTCATGGCCCTGCCGTACCACCTCTTCGTCCTCGCGACGAACGTCCCGGGCGCGCAGCAGAACACCTACGGCACGGCCCTGGTGCTGATCCTGCTCGTCTGCGTTATCTACGGAGTCGCGATCGCCGTCCGCGCCCGTTACCAGACCACCACGAGGCTCTAGATGACTGACACTTCCACGACCGAGACGATCCTCGAGACCCGGTCCCTCGACCTCTGGTACGGACCGTGCCAGGCGCTCCGTGCGATCACCATCCCCATCCGGGCGAACCGCGTCACGGCCCTGATCGGGCCGTCGGGCTGCGGCAAGTCGACCCTGCTCAGGTGCTTCAACCGGATGAACGACCTGGTCCCCGACTGCCGCGTCGAGGGGGTCGCCCTCTACCACGGCGCGAACATCAACGCGCCGGG
>DAEF01000008.1 GCA_002495225.1 Methanoregulaceae archaeon UBA288
CGTCGCGGCGGAAGAGCGGGCAGGCCCCGGGGATTGCCGGCGCGGCGAGCAGGTCGATCTTGTCGGGATCGACCGCGATCGTCGTCCGTTCGCCCGTGTAGCGGTTGACGACGACGCAGCAGCCGGAGGTCGGGTCCCCATCGAGGGCGTAGACGTCGCCCATGGCCGAGCAGCACTCGCCGCAGCGGAGGCAGGAGAAGGGCATGAGCGATCGGTGAAGCCCAGCGCTCAGCGGGTGAGCAGTTCGATGAACTCCTCGCGCGAAAGGCCGCTCTGTCGCATGATCGAATGCAGCGTCCCTGCCGGAACCGGGTCCCGCCGGGGGACGATGACGAGGCGTTTCTGGCCGTGCGTATCGACTTTGAAGAGGGCCACGTGGCTCCCTTTCCCCTGATGAACCGCTTGAGCGAACCCGATCTGCCCGAGACACCGGACCACGTGCGTCGACGAGACCGCCGGTATCTTCACGTCGTCTCGACCTCGATGGTGGTCGTGTACTTCTCCCGCGTCTGGAGGGGCCCCATGATCTCGTCGAGCATGCCGTAGGCCTCGGCGTTCTCCAGGTAGAGGTCGACCGCGTCCCGGAGCATGGCCAGCGCTTCCTTCGGCGTTTCCCCACAGCTCGCGACCTCCAGCTCTACGCACTTCGAGACGTAGACCTCGCCCTCCTCCCAGACCACGGCGGTGAGCTGATAACGGACCATATGGATCTCTGATGGTCGTTCGCGGTCCATTATCGTTGTGATCGGAATCTTCCCCGGGTCCCGCGAATACCTGCGGTATAGTCTCGATTCAACGGCTGCTATAGGGTCTCGTGGATCGGGAAGACGCCAGGGCCGCCGGCGTCGAGGAGATCTGCGCAGGGGATCGCGAGGTCGCCGTCGGCCTCGAGGAGGCAGAGGGCCGCGATGTCCTCGGCGTCGATCCCGGAGGCCGTGGTCACGCCCTTCCACGTATGGGGACGGGCCGCACGCGGGAGTGGTGTCGATCCCGGGGCATCGGGGTTACGGCTGGGTCGCTTTGTGGCCGGCCGGCCCAAGGATATCGGCACAGGCTGCACTCCAAGCCGCACCGAGCATGCGATCATCAGCAGCAGTCTAAGAAAAAAAAGAGGAGAGCGGGCCTGTTCATTTACTGTGGATGACGATGGAGCCGCCCTCGAGCGGGGTCATCGCATCTCCCGTGTCGTAAACGACCTTTTTCGTCGAGTCGGCGATCTGGAACCGCAGCGTGTCGACCCGCCCGTTGTCGACGGCCGTGAGGGTCATGACGTACCCGCCCACGCCGTTGAGCGTTCCCGTTCCCTGGAGTTCTGCCTTCGGGAGACCCCCGGGCGTCTGTGTCACCAGGAGCCAGTTGTAGGACTCGGAGCGGAAGGCCATCCCGCCCGTCTTGAACGTGAACTCGGTCTCGCCCTTCGGGGCCGTCATGCCCTTCTGGTACTTCGCGACGAAGCCGAACGTCGCCTTGCCCGTCACTGCCTGATAGGGAGAGGCGGTGTCCACCGGCGAGTTGATCCAGCCGCCGCCGGTCACGAACCCGGCGCTCGGGTCGTAGACGATGATGAGCAGGGGCTCCGAGATCGTAGCAACGTTGCCCTCCGCGTCGGCCGCAGACAGAATCACACTATGGACGCCGGTCGTCAGGCCGGTCAGCGTGCGGATCACGCTCTCGGTGGACCCATCAAATGCGCCGTCCTGGGCGGTCATCGAAAGTGGGTCACCGCCATCGATCGAGCAGCTGGCCGATTCGACGATCGAACCACCCGTGTTCGCGTCATCCACCATCGCGGTGATCGTGACCGGGATCTCGACTGCAACCGGGTTCGGGTCGGTAAGGGTGTTCGTGATGATCGGGGCTCTGCCGTCGATCACCGTGATCGTGATCTCCTCGTAAACGGTTTCAATTCCATCGGTGACGCTGAACGTTAGCGTAGAGACGCCCTGCGTAGCATCCGTCAGGGAGAACTGGCCGGTGCCGGTATCAAAGGTTGCTTCAGCGGGCAGACCGGTGACACCGAAGCTGACATCCGTGCCGTCCGGATCGCTGGCGATGACTGAGAAATCGAGCGACTCACCCTCCCTGAGGCTCTTGTCTCCGATAGGCTCGAGCACGGGAGGCCTGTTGAAGTCTTCCACGGTAATTTCGACAGGCTCCGTCACGGTCTTTTCTTCATCAGAGGCGGCAAATGTCACCGAATAACTGCCCGCCTGTTCAAAATCTGGCGTCCAGGTGAAAACGCCGGTAAGGGAGTCGAACGTCGCCCCGTCGGGCAGGTCGTTCGCCGAGTATGTCAGCGCTTTCCCTTCGGGGTCGACGGCCGAGACCGTGAACTCCAGGAAGTCGTTCTCGAACACAGTCCGGTCATCGATTACATCGAAAACTGGGGGTTGGTTGAGGCCGCTGCCATCGGGGATGAAGAGGTCAGGCCAGGGGGCGACCGCGACATGGTTGATCGCCCCACCGGAAACCTGTACGACCTCAACTGGTGAAGATTCAGTGAGATCCTTGAGACCGACGATCCTCGCCACACCCCCGCTTCCAGCGACGAGTGCTTCGTTGCCGTTGATAACTGCAATGCTCCTGGCGGCACCTATCGTCCACGAGGCCGTAACCACAGGAATTGTGCGCACGACCTCGGCGGTTGCAAGATCG
>DAEF01000183.1 GCA_002495225.1 Methanoregulaceae archaeon UBA288
GCCCGAGGGCGCGGAAGCCCGACTGCGTGTCCGTCAAGGAGACGCCGGCGCCGAGGGCCGTGACGAGGTTGAGCGTCTTCTGACCGAGGACCCGGTAGGCCGGGATCTCGGATTTGACCTCGAGGAAGCGCGAGCCGACCACCAGGTCGGCCTCGCCCGCGAGGACCGGAGCCAGGACCTGCGGGACCTCGCCGGGGAGGTGCTGGCCGTCCGCGTCGAGCATCACCACGACCTCGTATCCGCGCGCGATCGCCGCGGCGAAGCCGGCCATCACCGCGCCGGCCTTGCCGCGGTTCTCCTCGAGGCGCACGACCTCCGCGCCGGCGCCGCGGGCCAGGTCCGCCGTCGCGTCCGTTGAGCCGTCGTCGACCACGACGACCGCCGGGACCTGCTCGAGGGTCTCGGCCACGACCTCGGCGATGACCGCCTCCTCGTTGTAGGCCGGGATCAGGGCGACGATGCGGTGGGCCGTCCGCAGGCGTGCGGCCGACGTCCCGTCCTGGTCGTACAGGGCACCGCCCGGCCCCGGGTGCCGGCATCGTCCCGGTTGATTGCGCATGTGTGGTACCCCCGATATCGCGAACGGGCGGGGCCGCCCGGCGCGCGCCGGGCGACTGCCGCCCATATGTTTTCCCCCTGTGTGATAGTTTTGGTGCGGATGGATTTTGGATCACGCGGTCGCCGGGAGCTTCCAACCCCGGGGCCGGCCGTGTTCCAGCAGATTATTGATCACTTCTTCGCGTATAGAAATTAAAACTTTTTCTGTTTGAATTAAATGAAAATGCCGGGGCAGAAAGGAATTCGGAACAAAATCGCCCGATTTCCGCGGCTCTGGCCGCAAAAGATAGCATAATGAATCCCCGGCAGGGCCCCGCGGGGGGCGCGCGGTCGCGATAATGATAATACGGCTGGAGAATAAAAAATACTGATTCCATGAGGGTCCGAACCAGGGAAACAATCGTCGTCGTGCTCGTCATCTGGAGCCTGGTGGTCGCGGCCTTCATGCTCCTGAACCGCGCGCTCGACCTCGAGGTCTTCTTCGTCCTGGCCCTGCTCGGCCTGCTCGTCCTGGTCGAGCTCACGGACACCTCCACGGTCCAGCCCGGGCCCGTCCGACGGGTCAAGTACGTGGTCGCGGCCGGGGTCCTGGTCTTCGGCTGGATCGTCGCGAACAAGGTCCTGGAGATCCTGGCGCGATGAGGCTCCCGGACCTGCGCGAGGGTGCGGCGACGGTGCGCGACCGCGTCGCGGCGGGGCTCCCTCCCCTCCGCCGCGAGTGGGGCGCCGTTCTCGCCGTCGGCCTGGTCGCGCTCGCCCTCCTCCTGGTCTTCGCCGGCCAGCCCCTCCTCTACGCCGCGAAGACCGACGCCGTCACCCCGAGCCACGAGGACGTCCGCGCCACCGGCGCCCTCACCCGGACCGGCGGCGCGCTCGTCCTGCCCGAGTGGGCCACGTCCCTGAACCTGACCGCGCCGGTCGTGCTCGACATCCGGCTCGGGGACCTGGACGCGGCCTCGGCCGACCTCGAGGCCTACCTCCGCTCGGGCCGGTCCCTCAACGGCCTGGTCTGGCGGCTCGACATGACCGACACGGACGTGGCCGCGTTCCAGCGGAACAACTCGGCGAACATGGCCGCGCTCACCCGGCTCCTCAACCAGAGCGAGGAGTTCGGCCGGCTCGGCGCCCTCGAGGTGCAGTACCGCGACGCGAAGGACGCGGCCATGCTCCGGTCCGTGCAGCTCCAGGGCGAGGAGCTCCGCAGGGCCGTCCGGCAGAACTACGAGGCGTACGCGGCGCGGCAGGCCGGGGTCGTGAACCTCTCGCAGGAGTACGGGCTCGACACCACCGCGTACGAGCAGTCCGTCCTCGACTTCGCGGCGGTCGTGAAGGCCCTCGAGGGCCGGCAGGACGAGCGGGCCGCGTCCGTGCCCGAGACGATCCGGGAGATCCAGCAGAGCGGCGTCCTCCCGATCACGTTCGAGGTCGTGCCCGACGAGGGCGGCTACGGCGACATTCTCTCCATGCAGGGGACCGTGCAGGCGCCGGCCGGGACCGAGGTGACGGTCTTCTCGGACGGCCGGCCCCTCGCGGGCGTGGTCTCGGGCGGCGACGGCCGGTTCGCGTTCCCGTACCGGGTCGAGCGGGTCGACGCGGGGCGGCACGCGGCGTACGCGTCGGCCGGGCCCGCCATCTCGGACGAGGCGGGCTTCACGGTCGAGGAGCGGAACACGACCATCGACCTCGCCGTCGGCGAGCTCTTCGTGGAGGGCGGGTCCTGGGCCGCCCCATGCGCGGGCAACCTCACGACCGGGGACGGGGTCCCCGTCCGCGACGCGTACGTGGAGATCTACGTCGACGACCGGGAGTGGGCCGGGAACGACACGGCCGAAAACGGGTCGTACGCGTTCAACGCCACCTCCCTCGAGCCCGGCCGGCACAACCTGACCGCGCGCTACAACCCCGACGACCTCCCCCTGAACCGGTCCGTGTCCGCCCCGGTCGAGGTCGTGGTGCCGTCCCTCATGGACTGGCTCGCGCCCCTCCTCTACCTGCTCGGCCTCGGCGGCGCGGCCGTCGGGGCCGTCCTCTACCTGCGCCGGCGGCGCGCCGCCCCGGCCCCGGCCCCCGCCCGCGTGGCCGGCCCGCCGCCCGAGCCCGTGGTCGAGCTGCCCCCGGCCCCGACCGTCGAGGAGGCCGCCGGGGCCGCGGCCCTGCTCGAGGCCGGCGTGGACGGGCGCGAGGCCGTCACCCGGCTCTACCGCCGGCTCGCCCGCGAGCTCGACGCCCGGCACCCCGGCGAGCTCCTCCTCTCGCTCACCCCGCGCGAGCTCGCGGCCCGGTTCGCCGCCAGGCCGGCCGGCGAGGACCTCGGCGCGCTCGTCCGCGTCCACGAGCGGGTGCGGTACGCCGGGCACGAGCCGACAGAAGAAGATATCCTCCTTGTGCGCGAAACGTTCATTCACGTGATCTCGGAGGGTGGTAGCCATTAATATCCGCAGAGCGGCGTGCGCAATCGTCGTCCTCGTCTGCGCCTGCCTGGTCGCGGGCGCCGGGGCCGTCCTGCCACTGAACGAGACGCCGGCGGCGCCGGGCCTGGACGCCGCGGCCCCGGTGGAGAACGTCACGGCCGCGCCCGTCCCCGTCGCGGCGAACGCGACCGCGAACGCGACCCCGGTGGTGACGGCGAACGCGACGGCGGTGATGACCGCAGCGCCCCTCACCCTCGTCCTCGAGCCGTCCACGGCCGTCTACGGCGACGTCGTCCAATGCACGGTCGGCGGCGGCGCGAACGCGACCGTCCGCATCCTCGTCGACGGCGTCGAGGCCGGCCGGGCCGTCCCCGGCGGAGACGGCGCCCAGGTCCTCGACTACACGGTCGACCGGCTGCCCGCCGGCGTCCACGTGGTCATGGCCGAGGCCGCGCCCCTCCGCACGGCCGAGGCCGTCCTCGAGGTCGTCGCGGTCGACCCCGTGGTTTTGCTCGAGGTCGCCCCGGCCGAGTGGGAGAACCAGACGGCCCTCCTCTGCACGGGCAACGTCACCGCGGCCGGCCGGCCCGTCCCGGACGCCCCCGTCCGCCTCGTCTTCGACGACTCGGGCACGGCCGACTGCACGACCGGGCCGGAGGGGCAGTTCGAGCTCCTGGCCGGCGTCGTCGGCGGGAGCCACCGGGTGGTGGCGAGTGTCGCGTTCGCCGACGGCCGGCCCCTCAACCCGGCCTCGAGCGCCGCGGTCTCGGCCGAGCTGCCGGGCGGCTTTTCCGTGCTGCCGGTCCTGGCCGTCATCGTCGTGCTCCTGGTCGGGGCCGGCGGGTTCCTCTTCTGGCGGCGGGGGCGGAGTGAACCGCCCGCGGCGGCCGCTCCGCCGGTCGACGAGGCCCCCGAGAGGACGGCCCCACCCCCCGAGGACCTGCGCGCGACCGCGCGGAGACTCGCCGGGGACGGCGGCCGCGCGGGGATCGAGGCCGTCTACCGCGAGCTCGCGGCCCGGCTCGCGAAGGAACGGCCCGGCGCGAAACTCCAGACCATGACCCCGCGCGAACTCGCGGCCTCGTTCGAGGGGTCGCCCGGCGGGATCGCCGTGGCCCGGGTCGCGGCCTGCTACGAGGCCGTCGTCTACTCGGGACGGGCGCCCACGCCGGTCGACGTCGAGACCGTGGTCGAGGGGTTCGTCGCGGCCCTCTCGGAGACGGCCCGTGCCGGACCGTGAGGGGACCGGCCCCGCCCCCTGGACGGGCTGGGTCGTCGGCCTCGTGGTGCTGGCCGCGGCCGTCGCCCTCTTTGTCCACTTCTCGGCCACCGACGCCGAGTTCAGCCGGTACAACCCCTCCTGGAACGGCTCCTCCGCCTACTACGCCGCCCTCGACGAGCGCGGGGCCGTCCCCGTCGGCGACCTCGCCGCACTCCAGGGGCGCGCGAACGCGACCCTGCTCGTGGTCGCGCCCGTCCGCGCGCCGACCGCGGGCGAGGCCGCCGCGTACGCCGCCTTCGTCCGCTCGGGCGGCACGCTCGTCCTCGCCGACGACTTCGGGGCCGGGAACGCCGTTCTCGAGGCCGTCGGCTCGGGCATGCGCCTGGACCAGCGGAACCTCTCGAGCATGGAGCGCGCCTTCGAGCTCCCGGCCGCGCCCCTCGGCTACCCCGTCGGGGGCGCGCCCCTCGCCGCGAACCTCTCGACCGTCGTCTTCGACCACCCCGCGGCCGTCCTGGGCGGCGCGCCCTTCCTCGAGAGCTCGCGCCTCTCCTGGATGGACGACGACGGGAACGGCCGGCCCGACGAGAACGAGCCCCTGGGGCGGTTCGCTCTCGCCGCGAGCGAGGAGATGGGCGCCGGGCGGATCGTCGTCGTCGCCGACGCGAGCCTGGTCATCAACGCCATGCAGGGCCTCCGGGTCGGCGACAACGCCCTCCTCCTCGCCCGCCTCGTCCCGGACGGCGTCCTCGTGGACGAGCGCCTGGGCCGGACCGCGGACGCCAGCGGGCCCGTCGGCACGGTTTTATGGCTGCAGGAGAGACCAGTACTCATCGTTACCGCCACGGCATTCGCGCTCGTCGCCCTCGCCTGGCGGAGGGACCGGCGAAAGGAGACATGATGGAGCACGAGAAGTTTGAGGAGCAGGTCCGGGCCGTCTCGGACGCCCGGCAGAAGATCCAGGAGGTCGTCGGACGGTACGTGGTCGGGAACCGGGAGCTCGTCGACCTGGTCGTGATCGGCGTTTTGACCGGCGGCCACGTTTTGATCGACGGCGTGCCGGGCACGGCCAAGACCACGATCTCGAAGATCGTGGCCCGGTCCATCGGGTATAAGTTCAACCGTGTCCAGGGCGCCGTCGACGTCCAGCCGGCCGACATCCTCGGCGTCCGGATCTTCGACGCGGAGAAGCACGAGTTCGTGCTGCAGAAGGGGCCGATCTTCTCGAACTTCGTGATGATCGACGAGATCAACCGGCTCACGCCGAAGACGCAGTCGGCCTTCATCGAGTCCATGGCCGAGGGCCAGGCCACGATCGACGGCATCACCTACCCCCTCGGCGACCCGTTCTTCGTCATCGCGACCCAGAACACGCAGGAGTTCGAGGGGACCTTCCCCCTGATCGAGGCCCAGCGCGACCGGTTCAACTACAGCATGACCCTGTACCACCTGGACCGCGAGTACGAGAGCGAGATTCTGACCCGCCTCCGCGACGGGAACCTGGACTGGGACGTCTACATCAACCGCATCACCCCCCTCCTCTCGATGGAGGAGATCCGCGAGATGGGGCGGGTGATCCAGGAGGTCTACGTCGACGACGCGGTCATCCGGTACATCCGCGACATCGTGATCGCGAGCCGCTCCCACGGCGACGTCCGGCTCGGCACCTCCACGCGGGGCTCGCTCGCCCTCCTCCGCGGGGCGCAGGCCCGGGCCGCGATCGACGGGCGGACCTACGTCATCCCCGACGACGTGAAGACCATGGCCCGCCCGGTCCTGGGGCACCGCCTGATCCTGGAGCGCGAGGCCGAGATCGGCCGGGTCTCGGTCGGCCAGGTGATCGGCGACATCCTCGCCACGGTCGAGGTGGCCTGACCGGTGCGCCCGACGCCGTGGACGGGGGGCGTGGCCGCCGTCGCGGCCGTGCTCGGCGCGAGCGGGCTCTTTCTGAACGCACCGGCCGCGGCCGCCGGCGGGGCCGGCCTGGCCGTGCTCCTCGGCGTCCGCGGGGCCCTCTTTCTGTACCGCACGGGCGCCGTCGCGGACGGCATCGAGGTCGAGCGAAAGCTCGAGCGGGAGCTCGTCCGGCAGGGCGCGCCGGTCGGAGTCGCGACCCGCGTGACCCTGCCGGCCCGGCCCGGGCTCGAGGCGATCGTCACGGACCTCCCGCCGGCCTCGGCCGAGCACGACCCGCGCGAGGCGCGCGCCGTCGACGGCTGGGCCCGGTACTGGGTCCGGCTCACGGTCCCGGGCGAGGTCGCGTTCCGCGGCCTCCGGCTCGAGACCGCGGACCGGTTCTTCTCGACCGCCCTTTTGCTCACGGCCCCGC
>DAEF01000141.1:0-3532 GCA_002495225.1 Methanoregulaceae archaeon UBA288
TCAAGTAATTATAAGATCCTACACTACATCTCGCCTGAGGCTTGCTTCATCCAATTCGTTTCCCCGGACACGGGGATTCTCCATCTTCCCGAGCTTCTTTTCAGGCCTGCCGCCCGCTTCTTTATCCAGGATGCTGCAAGATCCGCCACTCGGTCGCTGCGGAGGTTCTAAAAACCAGAATGCACCGGGACCCGGTACCAGGCCGGGACACCGATCGCGGTTCGCGAAAAAGTGGGTGGGGAGATCGGGTGACCGAACCGGGTTACTTGATCCCGGCCTTCCATCGTGCTTCAGGATACCACCGGATGAACCGGCCCGCCGGCGGCGTGATGCCGTAGGCGCGGCTGCCGGGTTTCAGGGTTGCCTGGGGACCGGTTACCGCTACCGGGCCGCTCGTATCAGAGGGAGTTCCGCCCGACCCGAAACGGGTACCTATGAACGAGCCCGGGTTGCCGATAGCGTACCGCTTGCCGAAACTGAAGGTCGGCTGGGCGCCGGGAACGATCAGCGTCGGGACGGTGACCACGGAGGGGTTATCGATGGGCATTGGGGCGACGGGGTACACCGTGGGGACGACATCAGGCTCGAGCGATCCCCCCTGGGTCGGGACCGGCGGCACCGTGTACCAGGGGACCATCGTGGGAACCCTGGGCACCCTGGTGACGTCCGTCCCGATGGGGATTGTCGGGACGGTGTCGACCGGGATCACCACGGGCGGGACCGTCACCACGGTCGTGGGGCCTCCGATCGGCGGCACGACGGTCGGGTTGACGACCGGCGGGATCACGGGCGGGGTCACGGTCGTCGGGATGACGACCGGTGGGATAGGCGTCGGCGCGCCCCCGGACGACCCCCCGGCAACGGTGAAGCTGCCGGCGACCGGCGAGACCGCGTACAGGTTCCCGTTCCGGTCCTGGACGCCCATGCTCGGGTCGGGAGTGATCACGATGTTGGTGCTCCCCGTCGCCGTGCCCTTCACCGTGAGTGTGGCGAGGAGGACGCTCGCACCGCCCGCGGGAACCTGCTGCGACAGGTCCACGCCCTGGAGGACGATTTTACCCGACGGGACGGCCGATGAGGACTTCAGCGTCGCCCAGTCGGGAAACGCGACTGACGTTATCGTGGCGACCGACGGGTTGCTGAGGCTCACGACGATACGGTATCCGGAGATCCCGCCGGGGGCGGAATCGAGAACGACCGGCACGGAGACGGTCTCCCCCACGGTCGAGACCTGATATGACCCGGTCGCGACGTTCACCGCGGCGGCGCCGGGAACGAGCAAGCAGAGACAGATGAGGACCAGTGCCGTTCCGAGGAGTCGGCCCGGTCGGTTATGGCGCTGAACGATCATTATGAAGCTCAACCGTATTGAAGGACCATAAACGTTGTGCTCATCCTCGCCCCGGGTTCACGAAATCATTCCATTCTGCGGCCATATAGGGCGAATCGAGTCGTGGGCAGGGCGTGTGGAACGGTTCAGCGCGGTTCCGATCGCCGATGACAGGCACCTCGAGGGGGGAGCGACTTCGGTCCGGAGAGCCGATCGGCACTGTGCCCGACCTCGAGGGGGTCGAACCGGCGGGCTCCTGGTCGTTCGTCGTCGGATGGCTCGAACCGCGAACAGCACTCGCATACCTCTCACACGATCTCATCCATCGCCGCGAAAGCGCAATCTCGCATCTTCCGGGTTCTCAACCCCTCCAAGCGCGGAAACGGGTCAACCGGGCCCTGCAGTGCCGGCAGGATTGAAGAAGCCTATTTACCTCCACCGCTCGAATCTGAGCGACTGATAATCCACCATGGACCCCGTCGCCGTCGCCGCCCTGCTCCTTGCGTTCGCGTTCGCCTTTACGAACGGGTTCCAGGACGCTGCCGCGATAGCCGCGACCTTCATCGCCTCGCGATCGGCCACACCGCGCCAGGGGATCGTCCTCGTGGCCGGCATGAACGTGATCGGCGCCGTTCTCGGGGGGAGCGCGGTCGCATTCACGCTCTCCGGCCTTGTCGATGTCGTCGAGCCGGCGCAGACGCTCGTCGTCCTCCTCGTCGCGCTCGCCAGCGCGAGCGCCTGGAACCTGGCTACCTGGTCGCGGGGAGTCCCCTCGTCCTCGACACACGCCCTGGTCGGCGGCCTCATCGGGGCTGCTATCGCCGGGACCGGGATCGACTCGGTCAACTGGGGTGTTGCCGCGCTCTTCGGACCCTCGCCCGCGCTCGAGGGCGTGGTGAAAGTCGTCGCCCTGCTCGCAGCCTCGGTCGCGATCGGACTCGTTGGCGGCTATGTCGTGCAGAGAGGCCTGGCCGTCCTGCTCAGAAACGCCCACCGCCGCACCGCCCGCCGTCGGATCGTCGCCGCCAACTGGGCGGCGGCACTCGGCATGGCCTTCTTCAACGGAGCCAACGATGCCCAGAAACAGCTGGGTATCGTCGCGCTCGTGCTCCTCGCCGCGGGACGGACGGCGACACTCGAGGTCCCGCTCTGGGCGCGCGCGACCACGGCGCTCCTCATCGGACTTGGAACACTCGGCGGAGGATGGCGTGTCATGAACACCCTCGGCCACCGGATCTTCCGGATCGCGCCGGTCCACTCGCTCGCCTCTCAGGCCTCATCGGGGCTCACGATCGCCGCCTCGACCATCGCCGGGGCTCCCGTCTCCTCGTCGCACATCATCACCAGCTCGGTTATCGGGGTCGGAGCAGCCGAGAACCCGCGGCGGCTGAACTGGACTGCTGCCGATGAGGTCGTCGTCGCGATGCTGACCACCATGCCGTCGACGGCATTGCTGGCAGCGATCGTCGTGATCATCCTTACATCGCTCACCGGGATGTGACCATCCATGACCGACAACAACGATTCAAGGGGGGGAGAGGGTCGCCGGAGCGTCCTCGACCGGATCTTTCCGCCCGAACACGACTTCCTGAAGATGCTCGCCGATCAGGCCGAGCAGACGTTCTCGGGTGTCCAGGCGTTCGTCTCCTGGATCGAGACCGGATGCAGAGAACCACCCGACGAGGTCCGGCGGATCGAGCGCGACCTCGACCGGATGCGGTACGAGCTCGAAGAGCACCTGATCGATGCGTTCTCCACCCCGTTCGACCGCGAGGACCTCTACAGTCTCTCGCGACAGATGGACTACATCCTGAACTACTCGAGCGAGACCGCCCGCGAGATGCATGCATTCGGCGTCGAGCCCGACCGGACGATCCGGCGGATGGCGCGCCTGCTCCTCGAGGGAACGGGCGCCATCGTCGACGGGGTGGGAGTCATGACGCTCGACGAAGCACATGTCCGGGAGAGCATACGCACGGGCAGGGCTGCTCTCCACCGGATCGAGGACGCCTACATCGACGGGCTCGCAGAGGTATTCCGGGGAACCGATGCGATGGAAGCGCTCAGGCGCCGGGAGATCTACCATCACCTGCGTGACGGCGGACGTGCTCTCCGCGGAACGCTCGACGTCCTGCACCGCGCAGTCGTCGGGTTGAAGTGAAAAGAGGAGGGGAGGAAGATTTCGTCAGCGGAGACCGGCGG
>DAEF01000141.1:3548-5536 GCA_002495225.1 Methanoregulaceae archaeon UBA288
GTGGGAGCAGGGGATTCGTCGTCACGGACTGCGAACTGCCCGAGGACCCGCTGCTGACGGAGGTCGTCTTCCGGATGCTGCTCAACCCCGATCCGGTGGCACCGGAGCCGATGACATAGCGCTTGGACCCGAATATCGAGCGCGTCGTGATCGCCGACGGCGAGATCGGTGAAGAATCCTGGGTCGGCGGCGCCGTGATGACGACTGTTGGCACCGTCGTCGGTATGATCACAGGTGCCGGAGGCGAAGGCACGGGGGGCTGCGTGGGAACGCTCGTGGTGATCATCCCGGTCGAGATGAGGGCGTTCGCCCAGCGCTGAGCCAGCTGGATGTCGCCCTCGGTGTTGGGGTGGACGCCGTCTTCCTGGTTGAACATGGTCGGAGACCAGGCAGAGTTCATGTCCACGATCACGATCGGGGATGCGCTGGACGTCGTGCGCTGCGCGTAGCTGAGCAGCTCCGCGTTGAACTCGTCAAGTCCGTTGTTCGCGTTTCGGTATACATCGGCGGTCGGGGAGATCAGCGCGAGGACTATCCTGACATTCGGGTTCTTCTGGCGAAGCGACGAGACGATACGGTCCACGTTCGCTATCCTTTGCGTGATCGGCACCGGGTGGAGGACGTCGTTCGTCCCGATATAGAGCAGGACGATGTCGGGCGTGTAGCTCAGCAGGATGCGGTCCATGTCGTCTGCCAGCAGGCCGGTGGTGTAGCCCGAGTACCCGTCATGATCCTGGTCGAACATGAAGTTATGGAAGTTCGGCTCGGTCGTGGACCCGACGAAGTCGACATCATATCCGCCGTTTCTGAGCATGGTCCAGAGGTAATACCGATAGCTGGCGTACGGCGAGTCCGCTTCGAGCCCCCCGCGGGTAACGGAGTCGCCTATCGGAGCGATCTTGACAGAGGCATCGGCGTGCTCCGCTCCAATGGCAACTACACCGGTACAGGCGACCACAACAAGGAGGAGAAATGTGACATTCAGTTTCATGCAGTTCTACCCATTCGTTTTATAATCACAATCGTCCCCGGAAAGAGGCGTCTGAGAATCAATTATCCTTAGTATATGAAATCGGAACCGATTTATGGATTTCGATCCCCCGAGTGGCATCAGCTTCGGTTTTGCAACCGGTTCGGAACCACCCGCCGAGAAGCAGGACGAACGACCTGGATGATGCGAAAAAAGGGTGGGGTGGTGGGGTTACTCTCTGCGGAGGACGAGGAGCGCGACCGCGCCGAGACCGACGAGGGCGACGAGCGCACCGAACCCGGGTGTCGGGGTCGGGGTGGCCGTTGCCGTGCCGTTCCCGTTGCTGGTCGTCGCCGCCGTCGCCGTCGCCGCCGTGCCCGTGACGTTGGTCGTCACGTTCGTCGCCGGCTCCGTCGGCGCCGCGGTGACCGCGCCGCCTTCGACGACGTTGAACGTCGCCGTGCCGCTCGAGGCTGCCTCGACCGACTCGACCTTGACCTCGTAGGTGTCGGGCTGGAACTGGGCCGCGTCAACGGTGAAGTTGAACATGTTGCCCTGCTCGCCCTTGACCACCTTGGTCGTGCCCGAGACGCCGCTGAACCCGGAGGCCTGCGACTTGTCCGTCGGCTGGAACGAGCTCGACAGGATCGTCACCAGGAGGTTGTCCCCGGCGGCGAGGTTGGTCGTGCCCGTCACGTCGAACGTGTCACCGACGTTCTTGTCGCCGATCGCCGCGATATCGATCTTGGCGTCCTCGACAACGAACGAGAGCTTGGTGTACGTGTCGTCGATGTTCGCACCGTTGATCAGGTTCACCAGCGCCGTGGCGGCGTCGGAGCCCTGCAGCCGACCGGGGCCGGCAGCGATGAAGAAGTTGCCCGACGTGTCGTAGACACGCGTGATACCGCCCTCAACGACCTCGGCCACATCGAACAGCCCGTTGTACATCGGGTGCTGGACGACCGCGAAGTACTGGCCCGTGGCCAGGTTCTGCGTGGTGCCCCGCGAGACCGTGTAC
>DAEF01000113.1 GCA_002495225.1 Methanoregulaceae archaeon UBA288
ATTCCCTCCTTGCCGGAGACATCGAGGATCGGAATTTCCAGCCTCTCCTCCCCCGTCTTCAAGTCTGGCGTGACCCGGAAGTCGGCAAGGAGCTTGATCCGGACCCGGTCGTACATCAGCTGGTGCTTGATCTGCTCCGCCCTACTTTTATCCGGGAGGTAGGTGTCGAGAAAAGTCTGGAGGGCCGGCGCGTCGATCTGGTCGTCCTTGGCGAAGCGCTGAATGAGCCAATCCGAGACGAATGAGGGGAGCGCGCGTGATGCCAGCAGGCCGGTCTTCGTCAGACGCTTGTTGATCGCCTCGCCAGGAAATAATTCTCGTATCTTCGCGTCCAGCGCGAGCGACGCCTCCCTCGGAGGGGCTCCCCCCTGCACCGGTTGCCTGCCTGTTTCCATGTCCGTCATTGCTCACCTCATAGACCAAAGATATCTTCGAATCCGGTTGACCTTGTTGCCGAGCTCAGGTTGATCGTCCCCGAGGCGACATGGCCTTCGTCGGGGTAGAGATCTATCCGATTTGTTCCGACCTTAAGGCCGTGATCTCTCAACACGTGAACCGGAAGGACGATTCGATCGTCCTCGTCCCATTTCAGGTCGAGCATGAATCGGACGCCCTGATTAATTCTGACTCCAATCGTCCGCGCATAGAGGACCCGTCCGCCCGTGATCCTGATGGCCACGGACTCGTCGAGGCTCGAGCAGTCGATCACGGCAGGTTCAAGGGTCAGGATATGCGCGGTCCCCGCGATTGTGGGCGGGATAAGGCGAAGGGCCATCGCCATCACTTCCTCGGGAGTTCCGCCTCCGTGGGCCTCCCCCTGAGGAGGGTGTGGGCTCAGGTTCTCATACGTGAGCGATACCCCGACCGCGTCCCGGCCGTTGCCGATCGAATAGACCAGCTCCTTCTCGCGCACCTGGCCGTTGGGGTCCTTGCAGTATCTGCCGCCATGGCGCGGCTCGACCCCGGGAAGATTAGTCGTGGTGCCCGTCCGGGCGAACGCAGTCGCCCCATGGTCGGAGACCAGCCAGATAGGGCGGGACCAGCTCTTGTAGGCTTCGACGGTCTGCGAAACGAACCCTACGAGAGTCTCGAGCTCCTCGATCAGGGTGTCCGGGTGCCGGTATCTCCGATGGACGAGCTCATCGAACCGCTTGAACGTCTCGCGGGTCTTCAGCGGGGGACAGGACGCAGTCACGGAGGGAAGCGCGGCAAATAGGGGAATGCTACTGTCGATCTGCCATCCCTGGTCGGCGAAGAGCGAGACGAGCACCGGCTGCCATTCGTAGCCCACCGCATCCATCAGGATGATATCGGCGTTCTCAAACCGGTTCAGGTCCAGCATCGACTGGTGCGTAGGGACCTTGCCAACGGCCGTTGCGCCGATCAGATCGCTCCACTCGTCGTGGTATGTCTGTAGATACGCGAGCAGTTCCTCGGTGGGGCGGTCGAACACGAGCTTTGCGCGTGCATACTCGCCCAGGTACGCAAGGACGAAGTCTTCCCAACCGTCGACGATCCGCCCTGGCTTTCTTCCGCTCCGAACAACGATCCGTTCGATATACGCCCCGAACGCAGGCCAGATCTCGGCGATGCCGCGCCACTGATCCGCTGTGATCGCACCATCGTTCTGCAGCACGGAGATCACCGCATCCACGATATTCTTCCGTTCGATGGGGAAGATCCCGAGGGTGTGGTCGATCACCTGGTCAAGGGTGCGGTACTCTCCTTCGGCCCATTGTCTGTAGCTGTTCTCGAGATCGTGGACACCGGTGGTGAAGAGTGGGGACGAGATCTGCCCGAAGAGATTCCGTCGCTCGGCGAGACTATCGAATCCGAGGGTGTCGTCGCTCAACGCCATCAGAAACGCGTGGTCCAGTAGCCGGTCGGGATCCGACGTTCCCTCGACGACGCGACGGAGGTACCGGTTGGACACGCCCCGGCGCCGGGCCTCGTTGAGCCAGAGCCATCGGGCGAATCCCTCGCGCTCGGCGCCCTGGGCGCTCCAGTATCGTGAAATTAGTGCCTCGAGCGAGGTCGCTGCCCCGAACGCCTGTTGAACGAGGTCGTCCCACCTCCTCTTCGAGGTGTTCTGGAGTCGGACAAAGATCTCTTCCCATATAGCGGGGCTCGGCGGCGGTACCGCAATCACGGACGGATCGATACCGTACTGGCGATGGAGAAGATCGATCTCGTCCCTGTAGACGACCTTCTCGACCCTCGGCACCGCGATCTCGGCCCCCGCGAGCAGGACACAGAGGTCCCTGTCGCGAACGAGGATCTCGGCCTTCTCGGCGATCTCGCCGGTCTCCCAGAGGGAGAACCAGCTGTGCTCGTCATCGATCACGTCGTGGTCGGTTGAGGCCAGCCGGCCGTTCAGATCGAGATGGAGACGCAGGACTCCCGAGTCATCTGGGTCTGCCTCCGTGACGGTGAACACCTCGGCCATCCGCTGCTGGTGCACGAACCCGCCGAGAAAGTGACGGTAGGCATTCTCGTAGTCGAGCATGGGGACCACGAGCTGGGCCCCCTCGCTCTGGACCAGGGACGTGAAGAGGGATGCGGTGCTGGCCTGATCGCTGCCGTACAGCCGGATGTACTCGGTGAGCGGGACGAGAAGAAGCGGTCTCTCGCGCGATTCGTCGAGAGTTCTTGCAATGAAACGCCGAAGGACAAATCCCGCTCCTTTCTCTCCGGGGGGTATCTGCGACGAGAGGGTGCGTGCCGGGTACTCCACGCGGTCGAGGAACCGACGGTAGGCATCCTTCGAGTCGAAGAAGATGATGGAGACGGGAAACCTGCTGGCGCTGGTATACCCTGGCAGGCCCTCGCCGTACTTCGTCTCGAGGCGCTCGATCATCGCCTCCACAGATGGGACAGGGATGGACGAGAGATCAGGCATCGGGCAACTCCTCGATCGCCTCCCCGATGCGGGCGACCGCCAGCCGTACGTCCTCGGGCAGGGCTCCCGCCTCGGCCTCTCGGATGAGGTGTCGGATCATCGACAGGAAGAGCCGTGGTTCGGAGACGAAGAGCGCCCTGCCCTGCTCCTCCCACGCGGGCACGTCGACCTTGACCGCCCTGACAACGGTCACGGGATCGTCGAGCCGCCGCTCGGTCCCGTCTTCGTTCACGGCCGACAGGCTGTACGCATACCGTTTACCCGGCCTGGCCGAGGCGTCAAGGTACTGGCATACGTCGGCTGGGAGCGTCGCTATGGGTCGTAGCTCGCCGTCGTTCCCCCCGCGGAGGACGTCGTATCGGACCACGCTGCAGCGCGGGTCAAGTCCAGGCCATACCAGCCGGACTCCCTCCTCGGTATCATCGGTCGCGAGCGTCAGAGGCGGGAGAGGGAGGAGACGGTTCACCGCCGGAGCTCGCACGGGCTCGCTTCGTCCAAACCTGTTCGCCGCGGCAAGGCTGTACTCGTACAGGACCCCGGGCAGAGCCGACCTGTCCGTGAATTCGGTCTGGTCGGCGGGGACGGTTTCGATCTCGGTAGCGATTCCTTCTGCGTCCGCGCGGAAGACGCAGTACGACTCGACCTCCGCGTCGGTCTCCCGTGGCGGGTCCCAGCGCAGGCGGATCTCGCCGTTGACGCGCTGGGCCTGGAACGATGATGGGGCAGGGGGAGGGCTCCGTCGTGGAATCCGGACCAGCTGGGAGAAGGAGACCTGTCCTCGTTGATCGAGGATGTTGACGGCGCAGATCCCGTAGACGTAGCGGGGACCCGGTTCGGCGGTGGTGTCCCGGTACCCCGTGGCGGTCGGGGGCGACGAGACCAGCAGCTCCAGTTCCTGGCGAGACGGGCCGCGACGGATCTCTATGGCTCGAAGGTCCTCGGCGGTCCTGACGGCGGG
>DAEF01000004.1 GCA_002495225.1 Methanoregulaceae archaeon UBA288
CTCGGTCTGGTCGGGGATACCGTCGCCGTCGGTATCGACCAGGGTAGGATCGGTCAGCAGCCCGAGTTTCAGCAGCTCGAACGCATCGGTCAGGCCGTCGCCGTCGGTATCCTCCACGAACGGGTCGGCACCGATCCGGTACTTCGCAAAGACCGGGAGGTCCCCGGCGAAGACCTCGTAGCCGTCGATGACCCCGTTGTTGGCCTGGTTCCCGGGCCACTGCGAGCTGTCGGAGTCGGAGTCGAGCGGGTCAAACCCGATCTCCTGCTCGTAGGCGGCCGGCAGCATGTCTCCGTCGAGGAGGAGGGTCGCGGAAAGCGGGACTCCCCGAGAATCGACCCCGCTGAGAACGATGGTGTTCGCAGCCGTGAGGTTCACCACTGTCGAGAAGTTGCCGTTCTCGACCGGAACCGTCGACGCTACCCCGTTGTGGGTGAGCGTGAGGCCGGTTACGGCGGTATCGGAGACGTTCCCGGCCACAGTGACGTTGTCGCCGGCCCCCACCGTGTCGTCCGAGGGAGACGTGATCGTGATGGCGGACGAGGGCGAGTGCAGGTCAAGCGAGTAGTACTCCATGGCGAACCGGGGGCGCCAGGCCGGGTTCTGCCCGTGCGAGATCTTCACCCGCACGGTATCGGACTGCGGATACTCCGCCAGGAACTCCTTCGGAACCAGGTTTGCAGGATCGGAGCTGGAGAACCCGGACTCCGAGTAGACGACCTCGCCGTTGACCTCGATCGTCATCCATCGCCCGTAGGGAACATCGGTTCCCGGCACGCGCGCAACGAGCGCCAGGCTGTCCCACCCGACGCCGGAAGGATCGGTGAACTCGTGCTCGACGGTCCCTACCACCGCACCTGCGGACAGCTGAACATCCGCACCGTGCTCCCCGCGATCATCGACCATGACGGGACCGTATTCGGAGCAGGGACCGGAAGCTCCCGTCCAGGATGCGGTATGCGCCCAGCCGTTCCACCCGTCGGCAGACCAGTTCCACACCGATCCGGCCGTCACGACATGGGTGACCGTCACCTGTGCGGTCCCGTGGATCGAGCCGACGGATGCCGTGACTTCGCTCGTCCCCGCATACCGGGCCGAAAAGATGCCGTCGGCAGTCACGGTCCCGACGGTCGCGTTCCCGCTCGTCCAGGTGACGGCTACATCGTCCATCGCCGCACCGTACTGGTCGTAGGCAGTGGCGTTGAACGCATAGGTCTCGCCCTCCACCACCTCGGCACTCGAGGGAGTTACGGCAACCATCGTCACGACGGGAGCCGTCTGCGGCGCGCCGTAGGTGAACGCCGGCTCGGTCTCGATGTATTTTCGCACCCGGATCCAGTCCATCCGCATGACCCGGCCGCTGGGGACGTTGTCACCACCGAGGACCTGCATCTGGTGGTTGGAAATTCCGGTGGTGCCGGAGAAGGTGTCGGTAAACGAGGCGCTCCCGCTGACAGTATGCGTCTGACGTGTCGGAGTGATGATCCAGGTGCTGTAGTAGTCGCCGCCGGTCGAAAGACCACGCGGCGCTCCCGGTCGCCACGCCGGCGCGCCATTGACAAAGATGTACCGGTCCCAGGACGACGATTCCGGATACCAGAACAGACCGTTAGCTGGGGCACCGGCGAAAAAGGGGAATGCCCCGCAGGAGTAACCGGGGTTGTAAGGCAGATTATCGGCGTGGATGTGCGTCTCCACGATTACCGGTTCGCCGTCGGTGATCACGTAGTCGTTCGAGACCAGGGCGCCGGCACCCGAAGCCCGGCTGTCGTAGATCCAGCCGTTCGAGAAAGTGTGGGCGCCAGGGGTCCAATCCGTCCAGAGAGTCGTGTCGAGAGACGGACCGTTGAAGTCGTCGTAGAGGAGGTAGGCGTTGTCCCGGCTGCCGGTATCGACGGCGGCCGCGTTCCCGTAGTACATCCAGATCGAGGTCGCACCGGCGGGGAGGTTGACCCAGATGACGGCCGAACTGGACGCTGCATAAGTCTCCTTCCAGAAGTCGAGGACGGTGCCATTGTCGGTGACGAACCGGACATCGTCGAAGTCGGCCTGCATCCCGGGAAGGAACGAGACGACCTCGCGGTGGGGATACCCGTCGACCGAAGGCGAGCTCGCCACGGTGACCGGCACTCTGGTGGTCCAGGCGGTGCTCCACCAGGTCATCTCCGGGCACGCGACACCCCGGAAGACGGGGGCGGTGTTGACATCGACCTGCCCGATCTCGGCAGGCTTGGTGTAGACGACCTTGAAGAGCCGGGACTCCCCGGCGTTGAGCACCTTTCCGTTGGGGACGAACGGCACCCACTCCGGCCAGGACCGCTCCACCGTCTCGTTGCCGGCGATGAAGGGCACCCTGACGGTGACGGCTTCGGGAGTGGCGTTCGTGGCGTTCTTAGCGATGACACCATCTGGGGCAGCTCCTTTAGCGGGAACCGTCTCAGGGGTAATGTTCCGGTATTCGATGATCGGGATCTCGGTCCTGTGCGATCGCTCTTTCCGGACGAACCACTCGGCCCGGGTGATATTATCGTTCCCGTTCCGGAGCGCCCATGTGGCCAGGAAGTCCTCCGATCCGTTGAGGGCGACCGTGCGGTGAGCGGTGACCTCGAAGATCTCGGTGAAAGTACCCAGGTCCGGGGTGGCATTCACCAGACGAATCTCGAGTTCGTCATCGCCGCCGCCGGTGGCAGACCTGCCGGCATCCCTGATCCGGATTGTCCTGGTCTCACGGTCGTAGACCTTGAGTTTGGTCTTGCCGGAACCGGTGACCACGCGCACGGCACCTGCCGCGAGTGAGGCATCCGCACCGGGCTCTCCGGCATCTATGGAGGTATTGGTCCAGGACGTAGGGCGCGACCAGTTGTCCCTTGAAAACAACGGCCGTTCTTTCTCGGTTCTGGCTGCGCTGCCGGATACCGCTTTAGATGTATCTGCGGTAACCGTTGTCGTGCCGGGGAACGAGTCCGTGGCAGTGTTCACGCTCGATGCGGCTCTATTCGGTTCTGCAGCACCTACGGCAGGAATGAATGCCGTGGCTACCATCAGTACCGCTAAGAGAAGCGAAAAGGCTCTCACCAAACGTTCCATGCTCATCGATAATCATCCTTCGAACCGAAGGTGGAACGGGCCAATTCCCAAGTATGAAGAGAACCAACATGTTCTGCCTTCGGGCTGTTGTGTGGTGTCCATCCAGCTGTCGAGGGTAGGATGGGCACCACTCACTTCTTCGTGCGCTAATAAACTGTTGAACTTCTGTTAAATTTTCACGACTTTTGCTAAACCATGGATGAGACTTTTCCGGTTTTAGCAGATAAATCTATCGAATTGTTGTTCTTAAGGCATCTATCATCCCGGCCCAGCGGCTCCCTCATTCGCCGTTTGTCGTTGACCAGCCGGTACAGGCCGTTGGCGACGAACTGGAAGACCGGGATGAAGACCGCGAGGACCGCGATGTCGACAAACAGACTGAAATGCGTGTCCGTCGCGAAGGCCGCACGAACCAGGTCGTTACCATACGTCAGGGGCGAGAGGAGTAGGACGGTCTGCACGGCGGGCGGGAGCTGGTCGAGGGGGATGAAGACACCCGAGATGAAGATCAGGGGCATGCGGACCACGTTGAGCATGGACATGATGTCGCCCGGGCTCTCGGTCGGGTACGAGGCGAAGAGCGTGCCCATGGTCGCGAAGCAGAAGGAGGTGAGCACCCTGCCCGCGGTTGCGGCACTTGCACGCTCGAAACAGGCCTTCGGCTACTCCCATCTTTTCTCGCGGCCACTTTACCCCGCCGGCACCGGGGCCGACGGGCGCCGCAGAGGTATTATCCGGCCCTCCCGACCATCCTCCTTGCCATGACGATTCCCTCTCCATCCGTGCCTGTCGAGTTCCTCCCGCTCGGCGAGGACGACCTCCCGCGCATCAACGAGCTCGCGAACCTCCCGGAGATCGCCGAGCACTTCGAGACGATACCGCCCGTCACGATGGAGGCCACGCGGACCCTCTGGACGTATGTCCAGGGAGGTATCGCCTCGATCTGGGGGATCCACCTCGAGGGACGGGTCATCGGCGTCGCCGGCTTCTACGGTCCGCCGGCCGGCACCAGGCTCTCGCACAGCGCGACCTTCTATCTGTACGCGGAGCCGGCCTGCTGGGGCCGGGGCATCGGGACGGCGGCGGTCTCCTTTCTCGAGAAGGAGGCACGAAAACGGGGGTACCGGCGGATGGAGTGCATGGTGGCCGGGACCAACCCGCGGGCGGTCGAGCTGTACAGGCGCCTGGGGTACGACGAGGAGGGCGTCAAGCGGCAGGCGTTCCTGATCGACGACCGGTACGCGGACCTGATCCTCATGGGCAAGGTATTCCCCCTGAGGGCGTGACCGCGACCGGGTGCAGGCGTGGCCTCTGGCGCCGGCGCGCCGCGCTACCCAGGCGGAATCGGCCCCGACGTTCCGGCGCAGACGCAGCAGCCGGCCGCGAG
>DAEF01000041.1 GCA_002495225.1 Methanoregulaceae archaeon UBA288
CCGTCACGCACGACCGGACGTCGTTGACTACCAGGCAGCCACACTCGCTGCGGCTCGCCACGCGGTCGTCAAAAAGATCTCGACCTCCGCGCCGCACTGCGAGCAGGCGCGGAGGCGATGGCGGGCGTGCGCATCCGGGCCGCGCCCGGACCCCGGTCGAACACGAGGGCCCTAGGGCCGGGTCGCGGGAACCCCGTCGTGCTCGGTGTNNACCTCCATCGCGTCCAGGCGGGACGAGAGCCGGCGGAGCTCTTCTCTGATCTCGTTGATGCTCGCGACGAGGGTCGTCCCGACGTGGTCCTCCACGGCCGAATGGCGGAGCTCGATGTCGGAGACGACCTGCATGATCAGACCGATCCCCTCGCAGATCTCCCGCTGGGAACAGATCAGGTCGTTGTTCTGCTCCGAGACGAGTTCGATCTTATCCTGGATGGAGTCGTGGCCCATGGTCAATCAGCCTGCACTGGATGCGTGGCATGCGATCCGCTTTAATGGTATTGGCCCTCCCCATGCGGCACCGGATCGGGCCGGGTTGGTGCCGGAAGAGACGCGTGGACCTGGGCCACGAGCCATGCATGACCGGTCCCGCGCAGGACGGCCGTGAACCGCCCCGGGGTGCCGGGCATGTCGGCAGAGATGAGGCGAGCGGTCACCCAGGCGATCGTCCCCTCGCACCGGACCTCGACCTCCTCGAGGGCGTGCCATCCGGCCAGGGCGACGCCGAGCCCGGCCGGGCCCAGGACGAGACGATCCCTTCCGAACCCCGTGCACTCCGGCGCCGCGAGGCGTGCCAGGGCGTCCTCGTCGCCCTGCCGGGCGGCATCGATCAGGCGGTCGAGGACGGCGACGACCTGGTCGTGGGTCTGCCTGCTGACGTTCATTGCAGATCAGAGGTGCCACCTGCGGAGGGATGGGCCTTCCCGCTGCCTGTTCGAACAATTCCGGAAACTGTATCATCCTAAAAGCAGATGCATCTACACCCGACCCCAGGGTGCATCACCATGCCCCGTCTCCTCGCCGTGCAGCCGGTCGAAGGGCTCCAGCCCCTGCTCGAGGCGCTCCGACGGCGAGGGTTCGCCATCGACGAGGGGGAGATCGACATGACCGACCGCGTCCGGTACGACGCGGTCCTGGTCCCGCCCTCGCAGGTACCCCCGCCCTCGCCGGACGGGGAGGGGCCGATCCGGATCCTGACGAGCTGGGTGGGGGAGGACCCCGAGGAGTGCGCCGCGCGGATCGCGCGCATGGCGGACAAGCGGAGTCGCCTGCGACTCCTCTCGCGCGTGCTCGAGACCTCCCCCGCCCTCGAGGCCTGGATCGGCCCCGGGGGCGACTGCCAGTACATCTCGCCGTCGTGCGAGGACCTGACCGGGTACGCGCCCGGGGCGTACATGGCCGACCCGGCCCTCCTGGTTCGGTCCGGCCATCCCGACGACCAGGAGCGGCTCCGCGCCTCGATCTTCGGCGACGGCACCGTCGCCCAGATCTTCTGCTGCCGGATCGTGACCCGGAGCGGCGAGGTCCGCCGGGTCGTGCACCGGTCCATCCCCTGCCAGAACGAGGAGGGAGACCCGATCGGGGTCCGGGTCCACCAGCAGCGCGCCCCGGACGAGGACCCGGCCCAGGAGGTCCAGCGCCTGCGCGCCCTGCTCGGCCAGACCGAGGGAGACCGTGCCCTGCTCACGGCCGTGATCGAGTCCCTGCCGGTCGGCGTGGTCGCGCTGGGCGGGGCCGGCGAGCTCCTGGTCGCGAACCCGGCCGCGGTCCCGTACCTCGAGCAGGTCCGCGGCGCACCCCTCCCGGTCGAGGCCTATCTCGGGCACTACCGCGAGCTCGAACGGCAGCTCCGGGGGCACGACGGCCAGCCCCAGTACCTCCACCTCACGGCCGGGCCGCTCGCGCGGACCGGGCACCGGATCTTCGGAGCGGTCGGTGCGATCCAGGACATCACCCACGCCCGTGCCTTGGCGCAGGCGAGGCGGCGCGAGCTGGCCGAGGCCAAGCAGCAGGTCTGGCGGCTCGAGGGGGCGATCACGGACCTCGAGCTCCGGCTCGAGGCCCTGGAGGAGGAGCTGGAGAAGGCCGCCCGCAGCGCGATAGCGACGACGGCTTCGAAGCCCGGCAGTCCCCCCGGGCAGGAGGCAGTCCCGATCGACGCGGCCACCGCCCCTGCCGTCCTCGCGGCCGTGCCCGACCAGGTCTGGGTCCTGGACGCCGGGCTCCGGTGCCGGTTCGTGAACCCGGCCGGCGCGGCCGCCGCGCGGCAGCGCGCGGCAACGCTCGTGGGACGGCCCTGGTCGGAGGTCCGCCTCGCCTCGGGCCTCGTGCGCGAGATCGGGCGGCGGGCCTCCACGGTGCTCGCCGAGGGCGCCGAGCGCGCCGGGATCTGGTCCGACGGGGTCGAGGGCGCTCCCCAGGTGTCACACTACGCGGTCCGGCCCTTGACCGACCCGGCCGGTGGCCGGGGAGTGGTCGTGACGATCCGGGAGGGCACGCTTCTCCTGCGGCACTTCGAGAAGCGCGCCCGCGCCGGGCAGCGGCAGGAACGGCTCCACGCAATCCTTCGCGCCATCCTGGACCAGATGCCCGTCGGAGTCGTGATCGCGGAAGCGCCGTCCGGGCGGGTGATCTATCGGAACCCGGGCTTCGTCGAGATCTGGGGGGAGGCCGTCCCCTCGCCCGCACGCCTCGACGAGTACGCCCTCTGGACCGGCTTCGGGACCGGCGGCGCGGCGTACGGGCCGCTGGACTGGCCCCTCGCGCGTGCGGCCGCGGCCGGGGAACAGGTCCGCGACGAGGCCATCGAAGTGGTCTCGGCAGACGGGAGCCGGCGCGTCTACAGCGTCAGCGCCGGCCCCATCCGCGACGAGGAGGGGACCGCGTACGCAGCGGCCGCGACCTTCATCGACATCACGGCCCGCCGCACGGCCGAGGACGCGGTCCGGGCGAGCGGGAAGCGGCTCAAACTCGCCGCCCGGTCCATCCCCCAGGTCTTCGCCCTCTACGACCGCTCGGGCCGGTACCTGTTCGTGAACGAGGCCGGGACACGGCTCGTCGGGCGGGCCCAGCACGACCTCCTCGGCCGGAGCGACGAGGAGGTCTTCGGACCCGGCGGCGCGCCGGCCTACTGCCGCCTCGTCCGCGAGACCATCGCGTCCCTGGAAGAGACGACTGGCGAGTTCCGGGTCGCCGGGGCCGACGGCGGCGAACGGATCGTCCTCGCGATCTGCCGGCCCCTGCTCCAGGAGAACGGGGAGTGCCGCGAGGTGCTGCTGATCGGCCACGACGTGACCGGCGAGCGGCGGGCGGCGGTCGCGCTCGAGGAGTACGCGGCCGAGCTCGCCCGGTCGAACGACGAGCTGCAGCAGTTCGCGTACGTGGCGAGCCACGACCTGCAGGAGCCGCTGCGGTCGATCGTCAGCTTCGTCCAGCTCCTCGAGCGGCGCTACCGGGGGCGGTTCGACGAGGACGCGGACGAGATGATCGCATACATCGCCGAGGGTGGGAGCCGCATGCAGGCCCTGATCAACGACCTGCTCGCCTTCTCGCGGATCTCCACGCGGGGCCGCGCCTTCGCGGCCATCCCCCTCGACGAGGCCGTGGGCGACGCCGTTACAGACCTGAGGACCCTCGTCGCGGAGAGCGGGGCCGTGGTCCGGTACGGGGGGCTTCCGACCGTCCTGGGCGACCGGGGGCAGCTCGTCCAGGTCTTCGAAAACCTGATCGCGAACGCGATCAAGTTCCGCCGGCCGGATCTTCCGCCCGAAGTCACGGTCTCGGCCGTCCGCGAACGGAAGATGTGGCACGTGGTGGTCGCCGACAACGGGATCGGGATCGAGCCCGAGTACTTCGACCGGATCTTCGTGATCTTCCAGCGGCTCCACACCCGTGACGTCTACCCGGGGACCGGGATCGGTCTCGCGATCGTCAAGAAGATCGTCGAGCGGCACGGCGGGCGCGTCTGGGTCGACTCGGTCCCGGGCGAGGGGGCGGTCTTCCACGTCACCCTGCCCGTGGTGCCTGACGCGCAAGAGAGGCCGGCCTCGGCCGATGCCGACGTCTCAGTGCCGCCCTGACGCCATGCCCGGGACGGCCACGCGCCTCTCGAGCAGGTGCGCGCCGATCGTCGTGACCGTCACGAGGGAGAGGTAGACGAGCCCGATCACGAGGAAGGTCTCGTTGTAGGTGAAGTACCGGGTCGCGACCATCTTGCCGGCCCCCGTCAGCTCGATCACGGTGATCATGTACGCGAGCGACGAGTACTTGATCAGGTAGACGAACTCGTTCACCAGCCCGGGGATCGCCCTGCGCAGCGCCTGGGGAAGGATCACGTTCCGGATCACCTGCCCCCGGGTCATGCCGAGTGCGAGCCCGGCCGTGAACTGTCCCTCCCTGATCGACTTGATGGCGCCCCGGATGTACTCGGAGTCGTAGGCCGAGTTGCAGAAGATGAACCCCAGGACCGAGGCCGTGAACGGGGAGAGCGAGATGCCTGCCGAGGGCAGGCCGAAGTAGAGGATGAAGAGGAGCAGCAGGAGCGGGCAGCCCTTGAAGAAGGCCACGTAGGCCCGGGAGAAGTACTGGACCGGCCGGCTCCCGTACACGCGTCCGACCGCGATCCCGGCGCCGATCAGCACGCCGAACGGGGCAGCGGCCGCGATCAGCTGGAGGGTGACCAGGAGGCCGCCCCAGAGGGCCGGCAGGAGGATGTCGGCGATGAACGCGAGCTGGTCCATCTCTTCACAGCTCCGCGAACCGGCCCGCGAACTGGCGTGTCCGCTCGAAGGCGGGACTGTCCCTGAGATCGGCGGGAGGGCCGCGCTCCAGGATGGTCCCGTGTTCCATGAAGCAGATCTCGTCCGCAATCGACAGGGCGAACCGCATCTCGTGGGTGACGATCAGCATGGTCATGCCGTTCTGGGCCAGCTCCCGGATCACCTCGAGCACCTCGCCGGTCAGCTCGGGGTCCAGGGCCGAGGTCGGCTCGTCGAAGAGCATCACGTCGGGGTCCATCGCGAGCGCGCGGGCGATCGAGACCCGCTGGGCCTGTCCGCCCGAGAGCTGGGCCGGGTAGTGGTCGGCGCGGTCCTCGAGCCCGACCCGGCGGAGCTCGAAGAGTGCCTTCTCGCGGGCCTCCCCCTCCTTCATCCCCTTGACCTTCAGGAGCGCGATCTCGACGTTCCGGAGCGCGGTCAGGTGGTCGAAGAGGTTGAAGTTCTGGAAGACCATCCCGATCTTGGCCCGGTACTGGTTGATCTTCGCGCCGGCGTGGGTCACCTCCTCGCCGTGGAGGTAGACGCGGCCCCGGTCGGGGACGATCAGCTGGTTGATGCACCGGAGGAGCGTGCTCTTGCCCGTGCCCGAGGGGCCGATGAAGGCCTTGGTCTCGCCCTTCCGGACCGTGAACGAGATCTCTTTCAGGACCTCGGTCGTGCCGAAGGACTTCGCGAGCCCCTCGACCCGGAGGATGGTGTCGTCGGTGGTCATGGCTAGTTGCTCCCGGCCTCGAACCCGGGGATCGAGACCCGCTTCTCGAGGAGGTGGAGGGCCTTGATCCCGGTGTAGTTCAGGACCAGGTAGATCCCGGCGCAGGCCAGGTAGATCGGCATCGCGATGTACTCGGTCGAGACGATCACCGATGCCCGGGTCAGCAGTTCGGTCACGCCGATCGCGTAGCAGATCGAGGTGTCGGTCAGCACGGTGGGGTACTCGTTGGACCAGCCCGGCAGGGCGATCAGGAGTGCCTGCGGGAGGATCACGTGCCGGATCGCCTGCATCCGGTTCATGCCGAGGGTGCGTGCGGCCGTCATCTGCCCCTCGCCGATCGAGAGGATCGCCCCGCGGAAGATCTCGGCCTGGTACGCCCCGCCGTGGAGCCCGAGCACGATCGCGCCGACGACGAACGGCGAGACGTCGCCGAGGCCGAGTGCGGGGAAGATCCCGAAGTAGAAGAGGAAGAGGAGGACGAGCAGGGGCAGGCCCCGGAAGAACCAGACGTAGACATTGACCAGGAACCGGACGGGGCCCGACCCGTACACCTGTCCGATCGCAGCCGGCAGGCCTATCACGAACCCGACGCCCAGGGCCGCGAAGACGAGCCCGAGGGTCGCGACGATGCCGGTGAGGAGAAACGGGAACCAGGAGATGAGAATCGCTGCGAGGTCCATGGTCGATTCCGAGGTGCGCGGCCGGGACCGGCCGGGCAAAAGGCACGAAAGGGCCGGAGGGGCCCTCTGCCTTCACCAGTAGTATTGTGTCCGATAGTATTTGATGCCGGAGGCCGTCAGGTCTCTGTCAGGTTATACTTCGCCTTTAGCTCGTCCCAGTACGGGTCCGCCATCAGGAGGTCGAGCCCCCTGTTCATCGCATCGAGAAGCACCGTGTCCTCCTTGCGGATCGCGATGCCGTACTGCTCGTTCGTGTCGATGTCACCAATGATCTTCACCGGCTGGCCGGCAATCGCTTCGATCGTCGAAGGCTTGTCGTAGACCGTCGCGTCGACCTGCTTGTTGACGAGGGCTTGGATGGCAAGCGGGAAGTTGTCGAATGTCTTCAGGTTCGAGGCCGGCATCTTGCCCGCGTCGATAAGTTTCTGAACTTCCGCCTCCCCTGACGTCCCGCGCTGAGTCCCAATGACGGCCTTGCCGGCCATGATGTCGTCGAAGGTCAGGGTCGAGTCGTCGCGCACGGCGACGGACTGGTTGATCTTCAGGTAGGGCTTTGAGAACGCGACCTGGGCCTTGCGCTCCTCCAAGATCGTCATACCGGAGTAGACCATGTCGATCTTCTTGGCCTGGAGTGCCGGGATCATCCCGTCCCAGGCCACGGCCTGGTGCTCGACCTTGAAACCTAGTTTATTCGCGATCCACTTCGACGATTCGATGTCGAACCCATTGAAACTGCCGTCCTTCTCCTGGTACGAGAAGGGCTTGTAGGCGTTGTCGATCCCGATGATGTACGAGTCCTTGAGATCGGACTGGTTCACGCTGCTCGTGGTGGTGGTGTTCGGGGCGGGCGTCGTGCCGGTGCACCCGGCGAGGAGAACGCACCCCGCCAGGAGCAGCACCAGCAGCCCGAGGATCTTCCGCTGCATGAGTGCCAATCTTGGCGTTTATACCAAAAAAGAGTTATGGGTTCCGTGTTGGAAAAAGCGAGATCTGTCCGGGGGGACGGCGCTCCTTGAGAATATGACATGGCGGCCAGAGGGGCCGGACGGTTCCGGGCGAGCGCGCGGACGCGGATGGTAGGAACGTCCCGGTGCTGTCCGATATGATCTCCAGGAGCTGTATGAATCAGGCCTCTGAAACCGACCTCTCACCACGTCCGCGGCGACCCCCGTGGACAGGGGTGAGACCGGGCAGGACGAAGCCGAGACCCGGTGAAGATCATCGCGCTAACGCGTCCGGACTGCGATCTTCGACGACGTGGACGCCATGCGCCGACAGGACAGGGGAACCCGTCTGCATACACCGGGTCGGGCCTTGTGCAGACGATCGCATGGTTGACGGGGAGGGGGACGCCCGATCTGTCCACTCGAGGACAGCTCCCCGAAGAGTCCACGATGATGACGCCTCCCGTTCCTTCTCTTCGGGCGACCGTCCAACGGTAGTCCGCCGGCGAGATCCGCGAAAGGGCGGTCCTGTTGAGATCGGGCCGTCGAGCTCGTGGGTGCGAACCTCGCGGAGGAGCGGCACCGGGAGCGTGAGAGGCTTCCCCTGCAGCACGAACGCGACCCGGGTCGCCCGGCAGAGGGAGGGAGGCATCAGCTCCGTCTAGTTTCATAGGTCTTGAAAGTTAATTATAAGTATTATAAGAGCCTACTGGCGAGGTGCCCCTGCTGGACTGGTTGGGGAGAAGGCAGACGGACCGGAGACGCGATGAAGAGTCATCGCGGACGGACGGACTGCGATGTTCACCGGCGTGCCACTCAGCGATGGAAGGGTCGCAGATCCTGCGGCAGGGATCTGGACAGGCCTGGACAGGCAGGCACGCGGTCAAGGAACAGACTGGAAACGGGTCGGAGACCCCCGCCATTGGGCGTGATGACGGAGCAACCGACCGAAGCGATGACCGATCGGTCCACGGGGCACCACTCCTGGAGCGTGCCGCCCCGAGAACTCTCGCCGCCCCCTCTCCCTCCTCGGTTCAATCCCGTCTACCCCGTTCGCGAGCGGGAGTTACCTGTTTCCGAACCCGACCGGATGTTCGGCTTGTGCGAGCGATCCTCCGGGTGACGACGGCCCGGGTCGTCGTTTCACCGTCACGAGAGCAGCACCGGCGCCCCGGTACACGCTGCCGCGTGCGTGCCGGGCCCGGTTGCCAATTGAACCGGGGGTGCGGGGACCGAAAAGGGAGGGTCCCCGTGCATCCGTCACTTGTTCTATGCGACCTGAAAAATAGGTATAAATATCATTCGCGCTCACAGGCGGGATGCCCCTGCTGGACTGGTTGGGGAGAAGGCAGACGGACCGGAGACGCGATGAAGAGTCATCGCGAACGGACGGACTGCGATGTTCACCGGCGTGCCACCCTGTTGTGGTAGGGTCGCAGATCCTGCGGCAGGGATCTGAACAGGCCTGGACAGGCAGGCGCACACAACCGCTGGACAGAATCTGACCGGATCGGAAACCCCGTCTTCGGAGGTGTCGACGGACGAACGATTCGGACGAGAACGGCCGATCGGTCCACGGGGCACCATTCTCTGGATACTGGATACGGAGCAGGGCCGCCGTGCGGTCTCAAGGCCCGACGAGAGCACTTCCGTCGGCGCGGCACGCGAGCGTACCGAGCCCCTTTTCAAACTCGTCCAGGTACTCGGTTCGCGAGAGCGACCCCTCGGGGAAGGAACAATCCGGGTCGTAGACCCGCCGGATCGCGGGCCCGGTCGGCAGGAGCAGGTCGAGCCGGACTCCCGATCGATCGACGGCCCGGACCATGGCCTCGCGGAAGAGCCCGATGCAGTAGGCCGCACGCACCCCGTACAGCCCGCGGGTCGCCTCGAGAAAGGTGGCGAGCCGGTCGGTCTCGATCTCGAGAAAGTCGCGGCGGACCCGCTCGTCGTGGACGTTGCCGAGCATGTACCGGTAGTGGGCGAACGGGTACATCCGCTCGAGCTCGGCCGGCACGACGCCGCAGGTGCCGAAGATCAGCAGCTGGTACTCCTCCGGCGCGAGCACCCGGTCCAGGACGGGGCGGAAGAGGCGGTGGCTCGGGCTCGTGCTGTACGGCTTCCGTACCGCGCACGGAATGAAGAGCGCGAGACGCCGCCCGGGGAGGCGGTAGTCCTCGACGACGAAGCGGAAGGCCTCCTCGAACGCGTCCATGTAGAACGGCGGATCGAGGAGCCCGTCGTGCGCGGCCCCGGCACCCATGCCGATCCCGTCCGACTCCGGGCCGCATCAGGCTTGTGCTCTCCGACGAATACCTTGAATAAACCTCCTCGCGCATTGAATGGTGCACGGTGATTCCTCTGCTGGTCAACTTTGGTGGATTCGTACCGCTCAGCACGGTCGACTGGCCCGGTCGGGCCGTCTGCACGGTCTTCCTCCGGGGATGTCCGGCCCGCTGCCCCTACTGCCAGAACGCGCCCCTCCTCGCGGGCGAGGACCGCCGCGAACTCGACGAGGTCGCAGCGATGATCGCCGGGAGCGCCCTGGTCGTCTCGGCCGTGGTCTTCTCGGGCGGCGAGCCGACCATGCAGGGCGACGCGCTCGTCGCACTCGCCCGCGAGGGCCGGCGGCTCGGGCTCGCGGTCGGGGTGCACACGAACGGGGCCTATCCGGATACCCTCGCCCGCCTGGTCGACGAGGGGATCGTGGACCACGTGGCCCTCGACATCAAGGCGCGGTGGGAACGCTATCCCAACCTCCTCGGGGCCGACCTCACGGACCGGGTGAAGGCGTCGCTCGCGTTCTGCAGCGGCGCGTACGCCGAGGGCCGCCTCCCCGAGTTCGAGGCGGTCGTGACCCTCTTCCGGGGGTACGAGGACGAAGTCGCTGCGATCGCGCGCGAGGTGGGCGAGGTTTCGCTGGTCCTCCAGCAGGGGGTGACGGAGAGCGTAACGCCGCTCTCGTTCGAGGAGCTGACCGCCATCGCGGAACGGCTGGGGCGGTCGTGCCGGGTCCGGACACGAGAGAACGGGGAGCAGGAGTATGAGGTTGATCGGGGTCGTTGGGCTGCCGGGAAGCGGCAAGGGTGAGTTTTCGAGGTGCGCCGCCGGGCTCGGCATCCCCGTCCTCGTGATGGGGGACGTGATCCGCCGGGTCGCGGCCGAACGGGGGCTCCCCCCGGACGATGCGGTGCTCGGCGGGATCTCGGCAGAGCTCCGCGAGGTGTACGGCCGGGGCGCGATCGCGCGCCTGATGCTGCCGGAGATCCAGGACCTCGACGCGCCGGTGGTGCTGATCGACGGGATCCGCTCGGACGCCGAGGTCGACGAATTTCGACGGGCCTTCCCGGAGTTCGTGCTCATCGGGGTCCGGTCCTCGTTCGAGACCCGGCGGCGACGGCTCCGCGGACGGGGCCGGTCGGACGACCTCGTCGACGCCGAGGCCCTCCGCCGGCGCGACGAGCGGGAGCTCGGCTGGGGCCTCGGGACCGCGCTGGCCGGAGCCGAACGGACCGTCGAGAACGAGGGGAGCCTTGCCGCGTTCTGCACCGAGGTCCGGGCCCTGCTCCTCTCGATCTCAGGGGGCGCATGAGGGTCCACTTCTCGTCCTCGGCCAAGGTGACCGCGCCGCCCGAGTGGGTCCTCGGTATCGCGGACGCCGGGTTCGACGGCTGGGAGGTTGTGGCCGAGGGCGACTACCGGCTCGACGACCCGGCGGGCCTGGCGAGGGTCCGCGACCTGGTCGAGACCACCGGTCTCGCCGTCTCGGTCCACGCACCGTACGCGGACCTGAACCTGGCCTCGCTCAACTACCCCATCCTCCGCGAGTCGGTCCGGCAGATCGCGACCTGCATCGAGCATGCGTCCGAGTGGACCGACCGGGTGGCGATCCACCCCGGCTACCTCTCGCCCCTCGGGCGGCTCGACCCCGGGCGGGCCTGGGTGACGCACAAGGAGGCCCTCCGCGAGATCGGCCGGTGCGCCGTGGACCACGGCGTCCTCGCCTGCCTCGAGAACATGATCGCCATCCGCGAGTTCCTCTGCCGCGACCCCGGCGAGCTCCTCGGCACGATCGAGGGGATCGAGGGGGTCGGGGCCTGCTTCGACATCGGGCACGCGCACACGGTCGGGGCCGTCCCGGCCTTTCTCGACGTGCTCGGCTCCGCCGACCACCTCCACCTCCACG